>CAIZLM010000105.1 GCA_903933805.1 uncultured Bacteroidota bacterium
GCGGACCGAATATGCCCGGACCATCCGCAATGCATTTCGGCAAAAAACGATTAGTAACCCACTCCTGTATATTTTGTCTGCCGAAAGTCTAAATCAGGCGTTTAGACGTTGGTTGTTTCTTCGAAAATACGACCAACGCCGTCATGAAGAAGCCGCTGCCATTGTCGCAACACAAGAAATGCTGGCGCGAAAAGTTGATTCCTTGAAGGACACTCGGTTAGAGAAAGAAAGTCTTCTGCTTTCCATGCAAGGTCAGGAAGAATCGCTCAAAGTTGAATTGATTGAAAAAGATAAAATCCTTCAAGTGCTTTCCAAGGATGAATCTCGCTTAAAAGCTGATTTGATAAAAAAACAAGCAGAACACGAAATGCTCAATCGGGCAATCGAAAATATCATTACGGAGCAAGTACGAAAAAAGGCCGCGGAAGCCCGGAAGCCCAAACCGCTGTCATCGTCTCCAGTTAAAAAACTGGAAAAACAACCTGAAAACACCCGTTCACCCGAAAAAAACACCGCAGAACTTGCCACCGACGAGGTTTCATTGGGCTTTGCCAAAAACAGGGGGCGGCTGCCTTGGCCTGTTGAAAGCGGGTTTATTGCCCGCGCATTTGGCCGTCAGAAACATCCGACCCTGAAAAATATAGAAATTACCAACAATGGGGTGGATATACGCACAGAAGAGCACGCCGTGGTGCATGCTGTTTTTGAAGGGCGTGTTGCCGGAACACAGTTTATTCCGGGGCATGACTACACCGTTATCCTCCAACATGGCGACTACTACACCGTGTACTCCAATTTGGCCGAAACAACGCTCGTGAAAGGAGACAATGTGCGCGCACAACAAAATATTGGCACCGTTAGCTACAACACCATCACTGGAAGTTCTGAACTCCATTTCGAATTGTGGCACGATAAAGAACGCATTAACCCCAGTGGTTGGATCAAAAAATAACCCTAGTGCCGCGTCCAGTTAATGGGCTATTAACTGGACGTGGCACTAGTAGGCAATAATTATTGGTATCGCTTTCCGTAATTGTCCAATGGAGCCTGATAACACCACCTCTAAAAAGGCTATATTCCTACCTGTTTTTTCCAAGTTAATGCCATCCATCGGCCATATTAACGCCCCCGATGAAGCATTTTTTATGTCAAATTTGTACAATTCACTTCCCAAAACAGACAGTACTCTACCCCGAACATCGCCAGAAAATGGAAGTTCTAGGTATAAGCGCGAATCGCCGGAAATTGGTTGCGGGGCCACTTGTACGCTGAACAGCTGCTGGGGGTTTTGTTCTCCTATTGCTGCTATACAGGAGGGATTTTCTTCAGGACACCAACTCCTGGATGCCAAGGTGCAGTCCAAAACAAATGGATTGGGTTTTCCATCTTGATACGCTGCTATACGCCAGGTCTTCTTCAATTCGGCTGAATCAGCTGGGTCCTGTTCGTTCCAATGACAAAGTGTTGCGCGTTGGAGGCTGAAAAAGTTGGGGTCAGCATTGGTTGCTTGTTCCTGATAAACGGTATAAAAATACAGTATAGAGCGGGCAATGTCCCCCTTTACCGACTCTCTTGGCTCAAAAGCAGCACTGCTTGATTCAGCATACCATTCAATATGTTGCACAGGGATAGACGTTAATACCTGGTTGTTGATATACCATTTTTGTGTCTGGGCATCCGGTATTTCAGCAAATGGCTTATCGCCGCGCACTTCATTGACTGCAATGCGCGTTGGGTACAAATGGTGCATGTCACTGTGCGCAAAAGTGCCCACCGTTGCGCCTTTGGATTGAGGATAAGCATGCTCTGCGTTGATGCCGTTTGTGCCGCCATTTTGGTAAACATACTGCGTCGGATCCTGTGTCGGATCCAAATAGAGTGTATGGCCGGAGTAAATACACCGAAGACTGTCGTCATCAGAAGCAAGCAGGGTGTAAAGGGTATCACGCGCATGGGCATAGTCCAAGACTACCCCCGGACGATAGTTTTGTGATAAGCTGTCAACGAGCTCATTTCCAAAGATTCCCGGAAACACCGACTGATATCCTTGACCCGATAGGTTGAAAGCAGCAAAAAACAAAAAACAAAAAACAAAAAATCTGGATAAAAGAATCATAGTCAAATAGTTGTAATAAAGTAACTGGTAAGCGTGGTCGCGTCTGAGACAAAAAAGCGACCATTTTTTGCCAGAAGAAGCGAATTTTTGTAGGCCGTAGCAGCGCTACGGTCAAAAAATCTGCGAAGTATGGCGGAAAATGGGCCATTTTGGGCAAGACAGCTAGTTACGTAATAAAAGC
>CAIZLM010000106.1 GCA_903933805.1 uncultured Bacteroidota bacterium
AGCCATACAACGACACATTAACCGAAAAACAAGGCTGGTAAAACGCGCAACTGCTTGGGCGGCACCCGGTGCTGCATCACATGGCGCTTGTTTTGGTGCTTGTTTTGGTGCTGTTTCACCACCACGGAGACGTTTAAAAGCAGCAACATTACAGCCCTTTGGGAATACGTTTTGGGGCGAGATCCTCTTCAGGCTTTTCAGCCGGTGTTTTTTCAAGGTCTATGGTCGTTTCCCCACCGGGTGTTTCTGCAGGACCGGCATTTTTCTTGACCACCGTTGAATACAACCGGATTAACGAGTCTCTTAACACAGAATCCTGTACATTGGTCACCAGATTGAACGAGTCGGGAGAGATGCTGATCCAGGACTCACAACCGAAGGATGCCAAGACTTCTGGCTTGGGTGTGGGGAATTTTTCTGTTAATATCCTTTGCAATTTTCCTCCTTTGGTGGAAATGCTGTGCCAAAAATTGCCGACAATCGGCAGTGCCGTTGCCGACCCCTGTCCCAGGTACATCGATCGAAAGTGCACTTTTGGGCTTGCCGCGCCCACCCAGGCACCTGTAACGAGGCGCGGGTTGAAGCAAATAAACCATCCATCAGAATTTTCCTGCGTGGTGCCGGTTTTTCCGGCAAAATCACAGTCGTAACCCACATATCGGCGGAAACGCTGTCCCGTGCCGTGGTTGATGACATTTTTCATCATCTCCACCATGGTAGCGGCCTGGTTTACAGAAAGCGCCTCCACATGTGCGCCCAAACTGCTGTTGAGGGCGAGTTCTTTGTTGTAGTCGTATATGACCTTTCCATTTCGATCGATCACCTTGAGCACCGTGACAGGCTCCGGGCGTTTGCCTTGGTTGGCCAGGGTACCATATACTTTGATCATTTCGAGCAGGGAAATCTCCGTTGCGCCGAGACTTATGCCAAACTCCCGCTTCAATTCGCTGGTAACGCCCATTTTCTGGGCCAGTTCAATGGTGTGTTGAATACCTACTTTTTCAATGAGTTGGGCCGCTATTACATTGACCGATTTGGTGAGGCCACCGGTGAGGGTGTACCAACCTCCGTAGGATTCATCTGAATTGTGTGGCTCCCAGTCCACAATTTTCTTGATTTCATTGGGGAAGTACGTACAGGGCTTGATACTGTCTTGCAGTGCCGCCGCGTACACAATTGGTTTGAAAGTTGATCCAACCTGACGTTTGGTGCCTTCGATATGGTCAATTTTAAAATTTTTAAAATTGATGCCCCCGACCCAAGCGCGCACCCATCCGTTGGTGTGATCCATGGCCATAAAGCCGCAGTTGAGCATACAAAAATAATAGCGTACGGAGTCAACGGGCGACATGATTGTGTCTGTATCACCGCCCCCATTTTTCCAGGAAAAGACCGTCATTTTAACTGGCTTTTGACACGCCTCAATGGCCTGTTCCTCGTTTAGCCCCGTTTCCATCAGCGCGTCCCAGCGGGCGCTGGCTTTCAGCTGTTGATCGATCCATTTGTCGTCTCCCCAAGGCTTTTCGGTTTTGTAGCCCTTCCAGTGGTCGTCAAACTGCTTCTGCAGTTCACCCATGTGCTTTTGAACAGCTTCTTCGGCGTATTGCTGCATTTTACTGTCCAGGGTGGTATAAATTTTCAGGCCATCGGTGTACAGATTGTAGGGTTCATCGTCCTCGTTTTTAATATTTTTGAGGATTTTTGGCATAACATCGGTTCGGAGATATTCCCTAAAGTACATACCCACCCCTTCATTGTTGCCGTCGAGGTTGTAGTTTTTAGCCCCGACAGGCTTTTTGCTCAGTTCTTCATATTCTGTTTGGGTCAGGTGGTTGTTGCGCACCATTTGCTTCAACACCACATTCCGGCGTTCCTTCGCCTTTTCAGGTCGGCGTACCGGGTGGTAAATGGAGGTCCCCTTCAGCATTCCAACCAGCACAGCCGCTTGGTCAACGGTCAGTTCTTTGGGTTTTTTATTGAAGTACTGTTGGGCAGCAACGTTGATGCCATATATGTCGCCACCAAAAGGGACCGTATTGAGGTATAGATTCAGCAGTTCCTGCTTCTCATACACCCTTTCCAAGCGAACAGAAATAAAGTTTTCCCGTATCTTATTGATGACAATACTGAGGCCTGGAATGTGGTAATTTTTACGTCCGTACAGGTTTTTGGCGAGTTGTTGGCTCAGCGTAGAGCCGCCGCCCATGCCTTTTCCGGAGAGTATGCCAAAACCAACGCGGAACCAACTTGTCATGTCAATACCGCTGTGTTCCAAAAATCGTCGATCTTCGGTGGCGATGAGCGCATTGATGATGTAAGGTGAAACATTGTCGATGGTGATGGCCGTACGATTTTCACCCAAATAGAATTTTCCGATCAACACACTGTCGGCGGAATAGACTTCAGACGTGTTGGCCGTTTCGATCGTGCGCAACTCTTCCGAAGAAGGCAGCGCGCCAAATAATCCAATCCACACCCCTATGATCAACACCAAGAGCGTATTGACGCCCCATCGAACGATGGTGCCACACCAGCCCAAGGCCCAACCCAAACGCGGAAAACGTACCTTGAAAGCATGCCAACCAGCCCTCAACGGTGCTGTTGTTGTTGCCCAAACAGCGGCCATTGGCTCCAAAACGGGGCGCAACGGGCGCAACAACTGGGCTGTAAACGCCTTCAAAGGCGCTGTTTTGTCAGACACCCACTGCCGGACAGCATGAATTTTTTGGGAGAGGGAGTTCAATTTATCGCGCATAGCAGGGTAGCAAAATCGGGCGGGCGAAGGTAGCAATAAAATATCATCAGACGCACCGTTGGAGTATTGAAAAGTACCGGAACAGCATGGGTATCCGTCAGCCTCCCACCAACCCCATATTGTCTCCTATTTCTAGCTGCCCGATCATTGCAGTCCTAAAAATAGGAAAATCGAATGGGAAACAAGTACAGCGTTTACCAGCGTACAGCTGAGATGGTGTAAGTCATTCGCCATGATGTGCTCAACAGAATTGCTTTTATAGTAACTGGTGAGG
The DNA here is from genome assembly GCA_903933805.1 of uncultured Bacteroidota bacterium. GTDB lineage: Bacteria > Bacteroidota > Bacteroidia > Chitinophagales > Saprospiraceae > M3007. The sequence goes on from CAIZLM010000106.1 coordinate 3,030, forward strand.
TGGCACGCTGTCTGGCCCAAATAGGCCTTTTTTTTGTCTCAGACGCGACCACGCTAACCAGTTACCTTTTACAAAAATTGCGCAACTGGCAGCATTACTGCCGTCATGCTGGAAACCCTTGGCATAAAATGGGTTACGTGGTGCAATGGCTATAGGTGCCGAAA
>CAIZLM010000107.1 GCA_903933805.1 uncultured Bacteroidota bacterium
GTTGCTACCCGCAACCTGAATAAGGTCATTGACGTCAATTACTACCCGATTCCGGAAGCGCGGTATTCCAACATGCGCCACCGCCCAATCGGGCTTGGGGTACAAGGGTTGGCCGATGCGTTTATTTTGCTCGGTCTGCCCTTTGACAGCGAGGAGGCCCGTCAACTGAACAAGGATATTTTTGAGGCGATCTATTTCGCAGCGGTCAGCGAAAGTTGTGTGCTTGCAGAAAAACATGGTCACTATGAAACATTTCCGGGCTCTCCCATGAGCAAAGGGCTTTTTCAGTTTGATCTCTGGAATGTGACCCCTTCCGCCAATTGGGATTGGGCTTCCTTGCGGGAACGTGTGAAGCAAGTGGGTGTGCGCAATTCCCTGCTGGTGGCGCCTATGCCGACGGCCAGCACCAGTCAGATACTGGGCAACAACGAGTGCTTTGAGCCGTACACGAGCAACCTCTATACGCGCCGTACCCTCGCAGGGGAGCACATCGTGGTGAACAAGCACCTCATGCGTGACCTCGTGCGCCTCGGTATGTGGAATGAAGAAATGCGGGAAGCCATCATGGCGGCCAACGGCTCAGTCCAAGGCATCGAGGATATTCCCAAGCAGATCCGGGATGTGTACAAAACAGCCTACGAAATCAGCCAAAAAGTCATCATTGATATGTCGGCCGATCGGGGAGCATTTATCTGTCAGAGTCAGAGTCTCAACGTCTTTATGGAGGCGCCTACGTTTGCCAAACTCTCCTCGATGCACTTCTATTCGTGGCAAAAAGGCCTGAAAACGGGCATGTACTACCTCCGTTCTAAAGCCGCAACCGACCCGATTAAGTTTACGCTCAGCAAAAAGCATCAGCAAAAGTTTGTGGCAAATACGGAGGGTGATACGGACTCAGGTGATGCTATTCCACCCCGTGATTTTGCGCCACCCATGCCGCCTTCCACGACGATGCGTGCGTTGGACTTGGATCAGGTATCTGGCAAAATATGCAGCATCGACAACCCTGATTGCGAAGCCTGTTCAGCCTAAATATGGCTTGAGTGTTCCGTAAACACAACGGGTTGAGTGTTCGTGTCTGAGACAAAAAATGTATCTTTTTTATCTCAGACACGAACACCTAATTTATTTCAATGCTGCTTCTACAACAACGACTGCCGGTGGTGGTGAAAAGGCCATCTCTTCCCTACATCCTCCACTTGAAACGCGCTTTTCCCACATTGTTTCTCTGGCTGGCTTCTGCCGCGCAGTCGTTTTTTTACTGGGTTGGGTGCTCGCCTCTCTGACAAAAAAGTGGCCAATTTTTGCCAGATGAAGCAGATTTTTGCAGGATGTAGCAGTGCTGCGGTCAAAAAAATCTGCGAAGTATGGCGGAAAATGGGCCTTTTTGGGCCAGACAGCGTGCCACCTAACCAGTTACAAAATAAAAAACCCGTACACTCCTAGCGGGGACGCCAACAACGGCTGGATTTTGTACGAGCGACTGTCACATATCATTTGTATTACTTTCAGGTGGGCCCATACCCATCGCTGGTAGATGACGCCCTTTCAGGGCTGGCTGTGTTGTGGATGATACGATGGGCCAGATAGCCTGCCACCCAACCAGTTACGTTATTTTTTGTTCGTTTTGTTTATCAATTCGTAGGATAAAGCGTCAATTTTGTCATTGATGTCAGATACATTTGACAAGATAATAACCGCAGTTTTTTCTTCAACTTTCATGACTATTGAAGATGAATATCCACCTGTTCCTCCATTGTGCCAGAGCAAATCTTTTCCATTTTCGGATTCTAATTTGTGCCAACCTAAACCAATTTTCGTATCTCCTTTAATTTCAAAGGTTGTTATCCTAGTCAATTCGAGTTCTTTGTTTTTAGGATAGAATTGTGCATTTGCGAACAATGCCAAATCTTCTGTTGTAGATAATATTCCTCCTGCTCCAAATAGAACATCAAAATCCCAATTAGATACAATTTCTCCTTTTTTGTTTAATCCTTTTATAAGATTATTCCCCAATTTTTGTGGACTTGTGCATGAATTTTTCATTTTGTATTTGTCAAAAACCATCTTTTGTAAAAGGTGTTGAAAACTTGTTTTTTGAGACAACCCGAGTGTGTACCCTAAAAGTCCTGTACCCAAGTTTGAGTAGGCATACGTTTTGTTTCCAAGTTTCAACAAATTTTTAAGATACGCTTCAATTTCGGACTTGCCATAATTTTTATATGGATTTATTGCATTTGATACGTCTAAATTTTCAGGCAAACGCGGTAAGCCAGAAGTATGATTGGCCAAACGCTCAAAATTTATTTTGATGTTATCTTTGAAAGCAAATGGATAATATCCATTAATTTCGTCTGTCAATTTTAGTTTTTTTTGCGCTACAAGTGCAGCTAAAATGGTTGCCGTGAATACTTTTGTAATGGAGCCTATTTCAAAAATTTTCTTTTGATTTTCAGCAGGTTTTATCGTATCATTTTCTTTTATAATGCCGTAGTAATTTGTTTTTCCGTTTTCAATCAAGGCAATGGAAAGTTGCGTATTGTTTGGAAAATCGTTGGATTTTGAAAAGATGATTTCAGCAATTTCTTGGGGGTATTTGCGCAATGAATTTACCGTCTTATTGTCAATTTCTTTAGGGTTTTCATAAGGTTTTATAAAAAGTCCGTTGATTTGGTTTTGGTCATCAAGTGAAATGTTTACCGCGAAAACAGCTTTTTCAAAAGTCGTTTTATACATTGCATAAGTTTTCTGCTGATAATCGATAAACACCATGCTTTCTATATCGCCTCCTTGAATTTTCAACTGGGCTAGAAACTCTTTTGTTTTTTCAACAGGCAATGATTTTTTCATTTCAAGTGAAAAACAGTTAAAAATTTCATCATATCGGTCAGTATTATAGTTCGCCTGAAAACTATCAATCGTAATTTTATAATTCTCGGTTTGCGCAAATAATAAATCTGTCATCAAGATAGCGATGAAGCAGGAAAGCAGTCTTCTCATACATATTGTTGTTGTAACTGGTTATTGTAGTAACCGCTAACGTGCAGCTATACTGTAAACCACTGCATGGTATGAAACTGGTCATACCATGCAGTGGTTGTGAATACCGGATACGCAATAGGGGGTTCGTGGGAGGCTTACCCCGCCAACGGCATGGCCACTCACGCGGCCGTTGTTGTTGGCTGGATAAGCCAACAACGGAGAAACATCCTGCCAATTTATAACGTCGCCATATCGATCACAAAGCGATACTTAACGTCTCCTTTCAACATCCGTTCGTAAGCTTCGTTGATGTATGCCATTTCGATGATTTCTACCTCCGCGGTGATCTGGTGCTCAGCACAGAAATCAAGCATTTCCTGCGTTTCAGGCAATCCGCCAATGGAAGATCCTGCAATGCTGCGACGGTTGTTCAGCAAACTGAAACCTGTTATTTCCATGGGCGTTGGAGGTACCCCCACACAAATCATGACGCCATCGGTATTCAGTAGTTTCAAGTATTGACTGTGGTCATGGGGCGCGGATACCGTGTTGATGATGAAGTGAAAGGTATTGGCCAGTGCTTTGAGCTGTTCCGGGTCTTTGGTAAGGGCAAAGTGGTGGGCGCCCAACTGAAGCGCATCTTTTTCTTTGTGCGAGGAGGTACTCAGTACCGTTACTTCCGCACCGAAAGCAGCGGCAAACTTAACCGCCATGTGGCCTAAACCGCCCAAACCCAAAACGGCTACCCGATGACCTTTCCCGACCTTCCAATGTTTTAGGGGAGAATAGGTGGTAATACCGGCACAAAGCAGGGGCGCTACTGTCTCCAATGGCAGTTTGTCCGACACCTGAAGCACAAAAGATTCATCCACAACGATCTGTTTGGAATATCCGCCATACGTGACGCCGCCGGTATGCTTGTCCTTGCCATTGTAAGTGCCAATCGCCCCATTCCAGCAAAATTGCTCCAGTCCCCTTTTACAATTGTCGCATTCCCGGCAGGAATCTACGAGACAACCAACGCCAGCGAGATCGCCTGCTTTAAACTTGGTCACCTGGTCACCGACCGCCGTAACACGTCCCACGATCTCATGTCCCGGAACAATGGGATAAACAGAGCCCTTCCATTCGTTGCGCGCCTGGTGCAGGTCCGAATGGCAAACGCCGCAATACAGGATCTCAAATTGAACGTCACGCGGACCAACGGTCCTTCTGTGAAACGTAAATGGGCCTAATGGAGCCGTAGCACTTTCTGCGGCAAAACCTTTGGTATTCGTCATGTTGGAATCGTATAAAAGTGATTTTGGAAGGTTTGTAGCCTAAACCTATGGCGTGGTTGGTAAACAACTTATTGGGGACAAAGTTGCTCGAATAGAAGGCCTACCGTTATTTGCTTCCATCCAAGTATCATTTGTCTTATACTGCACCGGACAACGTCAACTTACTCCTCGGCGTTGTTTTTCATTTTCATCAGCAGACTATAGGCGTTTTTAACCACCAGTCTTTTCCCTGTCAAGTCATTGCTCGGAAAAACTTGTTGTTTTTCACCCTGAACAAGCCCAATTTCCACCTTTTCCATCTCGTATTGTCCCGCTGACATTTCCATAAACACAAAATATTCATTTTGCCACCGGACAACAGCACTGGCGGGCACCAACCAAGCATTGTCGGTATGGACGGTTACTTCGGCGTTCATAAACATACCGGGTAGCAAGCTTTTGTCGTACCGATCGAAATGGCAATGTACTTCGGCAGCGCGGTTTTCATCGAGGTCTTTGCTGACCAGGATAATCGCGGCAGGGTGTTTGATGGCTGGTTGGTCGTTGGTGTACGCGACTACTTTCTGTCCGATGGCGAGTTTTGCCACGTCCTTTTCAAAGACGGTGAGCGACAGGTGGATATCATCGGTGTTCACCAATTCGAATAGCACATCGGTTGGGGCGGTGTATTTTCCAATGTTGACATCCACTTTGGAAACGTACCCGCTGATGGGGGAATGCACATTGATGGTCCGGGATATTTTATCTTCCGTCAGGTGTTCCGGGTCGAGTCCGATGAGGCGCAATTTCTCCCCCAGCGCCCGGAGGGTGATGCGTTGGGTTTCGAAGTCGCTTTTAGCCTGTTGGAACACTTTGTCACTGCTGGCTTTGTCGGCGTTGAGGTCTTTTTGGCGGGCGTATTCTGCCTGTGTTAACGCCAGTTTTGACTGTGCAATCAGGTAATCTTGTTGGAGCGAAATGAACTGCGCATCTTCCATAACGGCCAGCACCTCCCCTTTGCGCACCTGCATACCGGGCAGTAATTTGGTAGATTTGAGATAACCGCCGAGCGGGAAGCTGACGCTCACCATATTTTGAGGCGGCACATCGATGGCGCCATTGAGCAGCAAGGTGCCTGCAATGGTACTTTTTTCGGCGAGGCCAACTTCAACCCCGGCATTTTTCTGTTGTTCCGCCGTGAGCGACACGGCCGTTGAAGCGGCTGGCGCCGACGTGGTTGCTGGCGCTACACTGCCGCTTCCGCAGGCCGATAAACCAAGGACACTTATGTATAGGAGGATATTTTTCATTGATTTGAGTATTGTTGGAACCGCAGAACGGCCAGGTTAAAGTTGTATTTTTCTTCTAAAAACTGTTGTTGCACTTGAATACTTTGCTGTACGAGCATGGCCCATTCCAAGTAGTCAATTTCACCGGCTGAAAACCGGGTATCTGCTGTTTGTACGATGCTTTTTGCGTTGGGGAGGATCTCCTTTTCGTAAAAATCGAGGCTTTCCTGGAACTTCAGTATTTCCTTGCGGGCTAGATCCTGGTCAGAAAGGGTTTGCGTAAACAGCCAATTCAGGTTGGATTGTTCTTTTTGCACCTGAAAATCAGCGGCGGCCACCCGGGCGCGTTGGGCGCGCGCGAAGATCGGGATTGCGACGCCGACACCCAGGTAGGTAAACCGATTCCAGCCATTGAAATACCGTTCCTCCGTCCCAATAGTTTGGTAGCCGATGATACTTTGGTTGTTCAATCCTACCGTAAACGCTGGCAGCAACAATGATTTTTCTACTGCGCGCTGCCATTGTGTAGCGGCGAGCAGGTGTTGTTGCATGCTGATTTGGGGAAGACGGGCAATGGCCGACGAATCAGACATGAACAGCACACGCGGCAATGGCTGACCATCGACGGACGGGGTACGAATCGGTCCTGCATGCAACAAAAGGTTGAATTGTTGCAACACGATTTCCGCATCTTTGCTCACCGAAAACAGTTGTTGCGAAATTTGCTGGCGCTGGAGTTTGGCGCTGTTTTTCTCGAGTAAATTGCTGGCGCCCATGCTGAAACGCTTTGCAGCTTTTTCTTCAAAGACGCTGAAAATACTGTCTGCTTTTTCCAACACGGCGCGTTTTTGTTGTAAAAAGAGGTACGCATAAAAAAGCGCCCCAACTTCCTGACGGAGGCGTACCCGGGCATCGTCGAACGCTGCTGCTGCTATCAGGTGGTGCTCAGCGAGCAGCGATCGTTGGTTTTTGTACACCTTTGGGTGTGAGAACGTCTGCGAAACGCTGAATTTATGGTCTAGTTTTAGGCTGTTAAACTGTCCGAGTTCCACGCCAAAGTCGGTTTTTTCGAGTTCGAGCCACGATCCCTTCAGCTTATCGTAGTATTGGACGTTGAGTTGCGCCGAGCGCAGTGCAGGATTGTTATCCCAAGCGAGTTGCACCGCTTCGTTTAAGTCGATGGTTGCGGGTGTTTGAGCCGACACCTTACAAGACCACATCATGGCGCATACGAGGAGGACAGAAAGCGCCTTTTTGGAGGGTTTTATACCGCTTTTATCAAAATAGACGTACAACACGGGCAACACGAACAAGGTGAGCAAGGTAGCGGAAACAATGCCCCCGATGACCACCGTGGCCAAGGGCCGTTGTACTTCTGCGCCGGCCCCCATACTGACCGCCATCGGAATAAACCCGAGCGATGGCGCGAGAGCCGTCATCAAGATGGAGCGGAGCCGTATTTTGGTGCCCATCAAGGCCACGCGTCGGCGATCGTCCCAGCCTTCAGATTTCAGGCGGTTAAATTCCGAGATCAGCACAATTCCATTGAGCACGGCTACGCCAAATAGCGCGATAAAGCCTATCCCAGCGGAAATACTGAAGGGCAAATCGCGCGCCCAGAGTGCCACAATGCCCCCAATGGCCGAGAGGGGAATAGCGGAATAGATCAGAACGCCCTGCCGGACCGAGCCGAAAGCGAAATACAGCATCAGAAAAATAAGCAAGAGTGCCAGCGGCACCGCCACCATCAGACGCTGCTTTGCGGCTTGGAGGTTCTCGAAAGCGCCCCCATAGGTGACATAGTATCCTGGGGGGAATTTGATGCCGGACGATACTTTTTGCTGCAATTCCTGCACAATGGTCTGCACATCCCGCCCGCGGACATTGAACCCGACCACAATACGACGCTTGGCATCTTCCCGCTGTATTTGGTTCGGGCCCTCGATTTCTTCGATGGATGCAATTTGTTGGAGTGGAATTTGGACGCCATTGGGGGTCGCGATGGGCAGGTTTTGCACGTCTGCCATGGATTTTCGTCCTGCACCAGCCACCCGTACGACCAAGTCGAATCGTTTTTCCCCTTCATAAACCTGGCCCGTTACGGCGCCGGCGAAGGCTGCATTCACGGTGCGGTTCAGTTCGGCGATGTTCAATCCGTATTGTGCGATCAGATCGCGATTGTAATGGATGACTATTTGCGGCATTCCGTTGACCGATTCCACATAAAATTCGGTGGCGCCCTCCACACCACGGCTGATGGCGCCCAGTTTTTCGGCATACTGGGCCAGGGTATCGAGGTTTTCGCCAAATATTTTGCACACCACATCTTGCCGTGCGCCAGTCATCAATTCGTTGAACCGCATTTGCACCGGAAACTGAAAACCGGCAGTAATACCGGGAATCGCTGCAATTTTTTCACTCATTTTCAGGGCAAGTTCATCGAACGTCTTCGCGGAGGTCCACTCTTTTTTGTCTTTCAGGATGACCATCATATCGCTTGCTTCAATGGGCATGGGGTCTGTGGGAATTTCACCGCTGCCAATTTTGGTGATTACTTTTTGAACTTCCGGGAAATTATCCAGCAAAACACCCGCGGTTTGTTGTGTCGCTGCGATGGTGGTGGACAGGCTGCTGCCCGTCAGTACGCGGGTATCCACGGCGAAGTCACCTTCTTCCAACGCGGGAATAAATTCGCCTCCAAGGGTTGACAGCATCAACAGGGACACCGCAAATAGGGCGAGAGCGGTCGTGATCAACAGCCTGGGAAACCGCATCACCCGCTCCAACGCATGCTGATACCAGCGCTCTAGGTGTTCCATCATGTAATCACTGACCGATTTTTTGTGGGACAACTTGCGGTTGATGAGCCACGCACTCATCATGGGAATATAGGTCAAAGAGAGTATAAACGCGCCAAACACAGCAAATCCCACCGTTTGTGCCATGGGTTTGAACATCTTACCCTCAATGCCTTCCAATGACAGTATCGGCAGGTACACGATGAGGATGATGATCTGGCCAAAGATGGCCGCGTTCATGATGCGGGAGGAGGCCTGGTGCACTTCTTCGTTCAACTGTTCCTTCGACAACACCTTGACTTCCCTGAAATGGCGGCTGTGGGTGATCTGGTGCATAATGGCTTCCACGACGATGACAGCCCCATCCACGATTAGACCAAAATCAATGGCGCCCAGGCTCATCAAATTGCCGCCAACACCGAAGTAATTCATGAGTATGATGGCAATAAGCATCGAAAGCGGGATAACCGAGGCGACAATCAGGCCTGCCCGCATATTTCCAAGGAAAAGGACCAGGACAAACACAACAATGAGTGCGCCCTCCAGCAAGTTTGTCTCCACGGTGGAGATGGCGTTGTTCACCATTTTGGTGCGATCGAGGAACGGTTCAATGACAACACCCTCCGGCAGAGTTTTTTGAATATCCAAGATTCTATCTTTCACTTTACGAATCACAGTGGAGGAGTTTTCGCCTTTCAACATCATCACCACGGCGCCGACCACCTCGCCTTCATTGTTGTAACACACTGCGCCGTAACGGGTGGCGGCAGCCGTCTGCACGGTTGCCACATCGCGGATTCTAATGGGCACCTGTCGATCAGTGCGCCGGAGGGGTACATTTTCAATGTCCTGGGGCCCGCCCACCAGGCCTTCACTGCGAATAAAGAGCACCCTCGGTCCTTTTTCGATGTATGCACCGCCCGTATTTTGGTTGTTGCTTTCCAGGGCATCAAATACGTCGTTGATGGACAAGCCGAAGGCTTTGAGTTTTTCGGGCATCACCGCCACTTCATATTGCTTCAGTTCACCGCCAAAAGTGGAGACATCTGCCACCCCTGGGGTTCCAAGCAACTGACGACGCACCATCCAGTCCTGAATGGTGCGCAATTCCATGAGGGAGTATTTGCTTTCGAAACCCGGTTTGGCACGAACGACGTACTGGTATATCTCACCCAACCCTGTGGTGACCGGCGCAAGGATAGGCTGCCCAATGCCCGTAGGGATTTGGGATTGAACCTGTTGGAGCCGCTCACTGATTTGCTGGCGAGCCCAATAAATATCGACCCCATCGTTGAAAACGATGGTGACCAAGGACAAACCAAAGCGGCTGAAGCTGCGAATTTCCTTCAGCCCGGGAATATTGGCATTGGCCTGTTCGATGGGGAAGGTGATCAGTCGCTCCACATCTGGTGCGCCCAAGGCGGGAGATATGGTGATTACCTGTACCTGGTTGTCGGTGATATCGGGCACCGCATCAATGGGCAACAGCGTGGTTTGGTAAAGGCCGTAAGCGACAATGACGAGGGTGAAAAGACCAACAATCAGCTTGTTTTTTATGGAAAATTGAATGATTTTGTCGAGCATAACACGGTATTGGTATTGCGCGATGAGCCTTGATTATGGTTCAAGTTGCTCCATTACGCCGGTTTATAGACCCCTGTGCATTCCTTTCCGGGAACCACAGGGTTGTTGACAAAGGGGAAGGGATGTAGAAAAGGGGGCTTGCTTTGGTTGTAGTCAACACATAAGGAGTTGTCAAAAATCGCGATCGGAGAATCACGTATTTTCCATCTCTCAAATCATAAAAAACCGTGTAACTGGTTAGCGTTGTCGCGTCTGAGACAAAAAAGTGGCCATTTTTTTGCCAGAATTCGCCCATTTTTACAGGCCACAACCTCGCTACGGTCAAAAAAATGGGCGAAGTAGTACGAAAAATGAACTTTTTCGCGCCAGACAGCGCGCCACCTAACCAGTTACTAAAAAGCAAGACCAGATCAACGCAGTAGAAGGTTGACCTTTCATCCAAAAAAGGAACTCAGCAGGATTTGGGCGGCTGCCAGATATCAGACAGGTGGAAGGAATAAAAGGTGGGTTGGGGGCAGGGCGATATGGTGCTGTTTTCGTCCGGAAACGGCGGCAATATCAATAGGACTGTATCCTCTGGCAGGGTAAAAACGATACCCGGCGCCATGCAGTCAATGGTTTTAAAGGGCAATTGTTCGTCACGGCCGGCGTCTTCATCCTGAAGCAATCGCCCGGAGTAGTGCGTTTGAATAAATTCAAGCAGGGTAATCTGTGGGTTATCAGCCCGGTGTTCGAAAAAGTGCGCCATAAAAACACCCATTTTCCCCAACTCGTGTATTTCCCTGTTGGAGAAAATAAAAATGGAAAGGAGAAAAATAGCGGTGCGCTTATGCATGATCGGCAAAGTTACGAAAAAAGTAACCGGTTAGGCGGCAGGCTGTCTGGTCAAAACCGAATCAAATAGTCCGTCAGGTTGATTTCCGTATCGAGGTTCAAGCGTCTGCGGAGCCGGTATCGGCTGGCCTCTACCCCTCTCAGGGAAATATTCATGAGCGTGGCAATTTCTTTGCTGGAAAGATTCATGCGCAAGTAAGCGCAAAGGCGGTAGTCGTTGGGGCTCAAGTGATCGTATTTGTCGCTGAGTCTTTTCAAAAAATCACTGTGTACTTGGTCGAAATTTTGGGAGAAATGCTCCCAATCATCGTCCACCCGGGCATCGTGCTCCATCATTTTAACGATACGGCCAATTTCTTTTTCTAGGTCGGGCATAGTGACCATTTTGGTTTGCAATTTACCCAATGCGCCCTGAATATTGCTCAGAATAGCGTTTTTTTGAACGAGGTGCATGGTTACAGAGGTGAGTTCTTGATTTTTGTGGAATATTTCAGCTTCTAATTTTTCATTTTTCAGTTGGTTGATGGCTTCTTCCGCGCGTTGTGCCTGCAGTTGATGTTGTGCTTCCCGGTGTTGGTGCAGGCTTTGCAGGCTTTGTTTTTCATGTTCAAAACGCTGTTGTTGTCGGTGGATCAACCCAGCGATCAGCGCCACCGCCAGGAGCAGATAAATAATAAAGGCCCAGCGACTGGCGTACCAAGGAGGCAGAATGGTAAAAGAAAATGACTGTACCATACTGACGACACCATGCTGATTCCGGGCTTTTACATAAAAAGTGTATTCCCCCGGCCGCAGGTGATTGAACGTCACATCTGTTTCCCTGTTCCAGTTCGACCAGTCTCTTTCTATGCCCTCCAGGTAATGGGCGTATTGGACAAATTCCCCACCGGGGTAATCTGGGGCTGAATACGCGATTACCAGCGAGTTTTGGAGGCTCGACAGCACCAAAGGCTTGGGAAGGGCTCCTTTTCCACCGAACAACAAGCATGCGGTCTGGCCTTTGAGCCAGACCGCATGCAGCACCAGTTGCAGGGTCGTATCAAGGGATTTGTAGGCTTCTGGGTTGAAGTGAATGAAGCCCTGTCCGGTTGCCACAAACACGTTGTTGTTGTCAACCGGGAGGATAAAGTGGAACCCATCTGTCAGTTTCCCCTGAAGTTCCGGGATGGGCATACGCTTGATTTTTTTTTCGAGTGTATTGTTTTCAACAAGCAACACGCCCGTTTCCTGGTTGGTGACATACCATATATTACCGTGATCATCCTGCAGGAGATATTTCACGGCGGTGTTTTCTCCAAAAAGTTGGGTAAACTGGGTATTTGGTACGAACCGTTGGCGGGTTTCGTCAAAATCGAATACGCCTTTTTCTCCGGTAAAGACGATTTTATCCCCCAATTTAAAAAGGTGATTGCCCATGTCGGAAGGGAGGCCTTGGGCTGCGCCGAAATAATCTGCGGAAGATTTGCCATTTTTTTCGTCGATTTTCAACCGGTAGATGCCGCGATATGGGTGCGCCATCCAAAGCGTACCCCGTTCATCGCGCGCCATGATGCGGCTACTCTCTGTAAACCCCTGCAATGTTTGATCAAATACCCACTTGCTGCTGGTTTTCTTAAATGTTGACAGACCGGCATAATGACCTGCAACGGCTTGGTCGGGGCCGATTTGTACAAAGCGCCAGATGCCTTGTTGGGAGGTCAGTTTCAGTGCCGTGAGACCCTCCACATCGAATGCGCCCTCATGATGCCCCATCAGGAGGTGGTTGTCCACCACGTTAAGGCTCCAAACCTGTCCTTCTGCATTGGCCACGGTGGAGAAATGTTGTTTTTCACTCGGTGCATAGTATTTTTTCCAAGCTGTGGCAAAAAGTCCGGTGTTGGTACCGAAATAAATTTTATCCCTCAACAACTGCGCTGTGTAGCCCGTGCCTTGCAAATCGCCGTCCGGGAAAAAGGTTGAAAATGGCGAATGGAGCTCCACGAAATCCAGCCCATTGTCGAGGCCGAGCCACACACTGCCGTTTTTCAAGGCGAAAAGGCTGAGCACGGTGTTGTTTTGCAGCCCACACTTTTTGTTCAGATGGTGGAGGATGCGGCGTTGACGATCGAGGGCAATCAAGCCGTTGAGGGAAGTGCCGAGGGCTATTTTGCCATCGGGTAGCAGTGCAGCACAGAATATTCTGTTGTTTTTAAGAAAAGCATCATCGGCCGTGTGCCAAGGCTGAAAATCGCCTCCGGTACTAAAAAAGATGCCATCGCGGATGGTTGTGACGAGTATGGTGTCCCCTTGGAGGGCTAACACGGCAGAAATACGGCCCTTGTCAAAAGCCTGCGGGTGTTGCAGCAGGTTAAAATGATCTTTTTCAAAGACAAAAAGCAAGGACTTGCTGTCTTGTACCAGCAATTTATCGCCCCACTTTCCCATAAAAAAGAGGGTTTTACCCGTTGGGAAAAGCGTGGTAATCAGGTCATCATGGAACCAATAGACTTGGTCGTCGGTGCGAAAAAACACCCCCTCCGTCCGAACTTCTATGTCCCACACGTCGCCAAAATTTTGGTCTGACTTACGCAGGAGGTTTTTGAGGGAATGGTACTGCATACGGCCCTGTTGATCGGGTGAAAAGTACCCAAAGTCGCCCTGACCACCCACATAAACCCTTCCGTCAGCGCCTGCTTGGACGGATCGGACAATGGTGCCATTTTCGAGGGGGTAGAGCCGCCAATAGGTGCCGTCATATTCGAGCAAACCACTGTTGTTGGCGTACCACAAGACACCGTGCTGATCCTGTGATATGTCCCATATTTGAGTTCCCGCTTTGTAATCCTGTCTCGAAAAATTCAACACCGGTGGTGTTCCGAGGTTCACCCCTTGGAGCCACACCTGTTGCGGGAAAAAAAAGAAAAACGTGAAAATGATTCCACGTGAAATGAACCGGGCGTACCGCATACCAAATATTTGATGTAAAAAGCGTGCGATAGCAGCCTTTGAGGTATCCTGTTGTAGTGATGTAGTAGTTATGTAGTAGTCCAAATTATATGTTGTGGTACATTAAACGTAACGAAAAATAACCTTTCAGTTGGAGTCTTCACCACCTTTGCTTTCCTATTTTTATCATTAACCATTTCTTTTTTTCATTCTTGACAACCTATAAAAGGGTAGATCAACAAAACAAAATTATGAAAAAACTACGATCATTTCAATTACCTCTTGTATTGCTGTTCGGATTTATCTGGATCGCTGCGTGTAAAAAAGATCCAATCCCGGAAGTAATATCCGGCTTTTCCTTCACCATTGATGCTGCTGATTTCAGAAAAGTGACTTTTGTGAGTGCTGCTCAGAATGCCACATCAGTATCGTGGGACTTTGGCGATGGATCAACGGTTTCGACCGAAGCCAACCCGGTACACGCCTACGCAGGTGCAGGCACGTACGTGGTCACTTTAACGGCCACCGGTTCTGACGGTACCAAAGATGTCGCCAGCCAAAATGTGGCCATCGTTGACCCCGATGCCGAACTCACCAAATTGGTGGGTGATGTTTCCAAAAGTTGGAAACTGCTCCGTGTCGTAAGCCCCGGCCGCTGGCCATTGGAAGTAGGTCCTATTGCCAAAGACCAAGTTTGGTGGGCACAAGGCAGAGACAACGATGAAATCGCACTCCGCCCCTGCATCATGAACGATGAGTTCATCTTTGGCCGTGATGGTTCCTACAAGTACAACTCCAATGGTGATTTCTGGGCTGAGGGCGGCGTTTTCGAACCGGCCAACATTTGCCAAACCTCCAATGCCGCCAACTTGGTAGGCCCTGCCGGTGTTGACGTATCCGCATTCGGTGACGGAACCCACACGTTTGTGCTGACCAACGGCAACAAACCAACCTTGGAAGTAAAAGGACTGGGCGCCTATATTGGTCTGCCAAAAATCGGAACCGATACAGAGGTGAAAGTACCACAACTTTCGGTGGTGTACGACATCATTAAATTGACCGACGGCGCCGTGGATACCCTTATCTTGGAGTCCGACTGGAAATTTGATGCCGCCAACGTAAGCGACGATGCATACTGGAAAATCACCTTGGTACACTACGACAACCCAGCCGACGAGCCTGCTATCCCGGATGCAAAGCCCGTTGCTGACTTTACTGCCAGCGTTACAGACCTGACGGTTACCTTGACCAATACATCAAAATACGCCACCAGTTACAGCTGGAATTTTGGTGATGGCGCTACCTCTACCCAGGAATCTCCCTCCCACACATTCGTTGGCGCTGGTATCTACAAAGTGAAGCTTACCGCGACCAATGCTGCCGGCAGCACCACCAAGGAACAGGAGTTTACACTCACTTCCGGTGAAGTGTATGAATCCAACATTGTTGGTGGCGCTTGGAAAATCCGCAACGCAGCAACGTCTATTTTTGTTGGCCCAGGTCTGGGCAACAGCTCATGGTGGAGTACGCCGGCCAATTTCCTCGACGGTTCTACCTCTGGTACGGACGACTGGTCTTGTATCACGAACGACGAGTTTATTTTCACGGCGGGCGGACAATATGAGTACAGAACCAACGGCGACGCACGCAACGATGGTTACATGGGCAGCCCGAACGGCTGCTGGTCAGACGCACAGGTTGCCGCTAGCGGCAACGGTGCTGCATTTGGCTCCGGTGTTCACTCATTTGTGTTTACCCCAGCTACGGCCAATTCACGGCCAATCATCACCCTGACCAATGGCGCTACCGGCGCAGCGTTTGTCGGGTTTTACAAAGGCTTTTACGGCGGTGAAAACGGTAGCAGCGCAAACCCTCCCAATGGCGGCGCTACCACCAATCGCTATGAAGTAATCAGTTATATCAACACAGGCGGTGTAGAAACACTGACCCTTTCTGTGGATATCTCGGGCGCAAAAGACGGCTCAGCTGCTTGGTCCGTTGTATTGGTTCGATAATTAATACGATAGTGGTTTTTAGTTTCAGGGGCGAGCGGCTTGCCGTCTCGCCCCTGTTTTTTTGCCCTTAAACAGACTTATTGCCTGCCTTCGTTAAACACAACGTCATGAAAAAAATCTCCACGCTCTTTTTTCTCTTCTGCATTTCAATGGCGGTATTTGGCCAAAATAGGGTCATTACCGGTATCGTCACCGATATTTCAGGCCTTTCTCTCCCGGGCACGACCGTACAAATACCCGGTACGACCATGGGCACCACCACCGATGTCAATGGCAAATACAGCATCAGTGTCAACGGAGGGTCCCTGCGTTTCAGCTACACAGGGTTCGAATCTCAGGAAATTGCCGTTGGTAACCTATCCACCATCCATGTGCAATTGGTTGAATCTGTTGTCAACCTCAACCAAATCGTCGTGATCGGTTACGGCGCCCAAAAGAAAAAAGAACTCACCAGTGCCGTTGTCATGGTGGATGAAAAATCCATTAAAAACAGGCCTATGGTTTCTGCCGCAGAAGCGCTGCAGGGCAAAGCCGCCGGCGTACAGGTGGTACAACCTTCCGGCAAACCAGGGGGCGATATCTCCGTGCGGGTACGGGGCGCCACCTCCGTTCTGGCCGGAAATGAACCCTTGTACGTGGTGGATGGCGTACCTACCACGGATATCCGCGGCCTTAACCCCACCGATATTGAATCCATGAGCGTGCTGAAAGACGCTTCCTCCGCCGCCATTTACGGTGCGCGCGCTGCCAATGGCGTTGTGCTCATCACAACCAAACGCGGAAAAGAAAACACATCCGTCGTGCGTTTCAATGCCTACTCAGGTGTTTCCAATTTGCGAAAACCCCTGGAGGTCCTGAGTACCAAGAAATACCGGGAACTCATCGAAGAAATCATCCCGGGCAGCCTAGACCCTGCTGCAACGGCTTATACCAACTGGAGCGATGAGGTATTTGGTTTGGGTAAAACACAGAGCTACCAACTGGCCTTTTCCGGTGGTTCGGAAAAATCTCAGCACCTGGTGTCGTTGAGCTACCTCAACAACGAAGGCATCGTTCGCCCCGCCAAATTCGACCGCATTTCTGTGCGCATGAACCTCGACAATGCCGTGAATACGTGGCTGAAAATCAGCACCAACATCAATGCCCTACACTCCAAAACAAAAGATACACCCGATAACGCCAGTTCAGGCCGGGGCGGGGTCATCATGAGTGCGCTCAATACGCCACCTTTCTTACACATCTACAAAAGCGACGGCTCCGGACAATACGATCCCAACCCCTTCCAACCCTCCTGGGAAAATCCGGTTGCCTATATGGAAGGCCCCGATCAAACACAAACAGATCTTCGACTTTTTGGCAATGTCAGCGCCACAGCAACCGTCTTGAAGGGCCTTGACCTGAAAACCAACGTCGGAATAGACCTGAACAACCACCAATGGGATTATTATCTCGACCCATTCCGAACCAATTACGGCCGAAACCAAAACGGCATCGGCCGCTCCGATAAATCCAATGCCAGCACCTGGCTGTGGGAAAATACCGCGCACTTCGCCCGTTCTTTCGGCAACCACAACCTTGGCCTCCTCGCAGGTAGTAGCATTCAAAAGTTTCAATGGAATGACTCCTATATCCAAGGCAACGACTATCCAGCAGATGTATCTGTAACCACCCTGAATGCCGCCAACAGCGTATTCGGTAACACCTCCAAACAAGCGTGGTCGCTGGCCTCGTTTTTCGGACGTGTCACCTATGACTACCAAAGCAAGTACCTCTTTACCGCTTCTGTACGCCGCGATGGATCTTCTAAGTTGGCCCAACACTGGGGTACCTTGCCGTCCTTTTCCGCCGGGTGGCGTATTTCCGCCGAGCCTTTTATGAAAGATGTTAAAGTCATTGAAGACTTGAAAATCCGAGCAGGATGGGGCAAAAACGGCAACCAAGAAGGTATTCCCAACTACGCACGATACGGACTGGTGTCTTACTACCGCCGTACATCAACCAATCCACTCTCCGGACCAGCATCGGTTCAGACAACCTACGGAAACCCCGATTTGCGCTGGGAAACCACCGCCCAATCCAATGTCGGCCTCGATCTATCCCTCTGGCATGGCCGCGCAACATGCACCGTGGATGCCTACCTGAAAAAAACAGACAACGTGCTGCTCAATGTCCAACTGTCTAATTCACTGCCCATTACCAGCATTCAAACCAATGCCGGAAAAATTGAAAACAAAGGGGTTGACATCAGTTTCGCAACGGTCAATCTGGTGAAAAAATTCAAATGGAACACGGAGTTTAACATCTCCTTCAACAAAAACAAGGTCACCGAACTGCAATACACCGACGTGTACTATTTCGGCCGGATTTACAGCAACAACTCAGATGTGTGTATCGTAAAAGTGGGACAGCCGCTCGGAACGTTCTTCGGATACGTGTCAGAAGGTGTTGACCCTGAAACCGGTAACCTGACCTACAAAGACGTCAACAACAACGGCATCTTCGATCCGGGTGACAGAACTGTCATCGGCAATGCTCAGCCAAAATTTGTGTACGGTATCACCAATTCCTTTACCTGGAAACGCTTCGACCTGAATTTGTTCTTTCAAGGCAGCTACGGCAACGATGTGTACAACGCAACACGCATCGACCTCGAAGGTATGTTCGACAGCAAAAACCAATCGGTCGCTGTCCTGCGCCGCTGGACACCAGACAACCGCATCACCGACATACCCCGGGCCATTGGCGGCGGCAAAGTGGACAATGTGCGCAATTCCACCCGATTTGTGGAAGACGGTTCTTACCTCCGCCTTAAATCCGTCACCCTCACGTATAACTTCCGCAGCGAAAGACTCAAAAATATCGGCATCAACCAACTCGCGGTGTACACCACCGGACAAAACCTGCTGACATTTACCCAGTACTCCGGCTTCGACCCGGAAGTAAACGCATTCGGACGCAGTGCAACGGAACTCGGGATCGACTACGGTACGTACCCGCAAGCCCGCACACTAACGGCAGGCGTCAACGTGGAATTCTAGGCACAAAGTTGAGAAAGGCGCGAAGAAATTAAAGCAGTATGTCAGCAAAGGATACCATGTTTTGAGGCCGTGAAAAACGTTTTATATCACCTTCGCGCCTTTGACACACCCCGCTTTGCGTCCGCCAGCCCGAGAAATAAAAATGCTCTTTGTACAACAT
This sequence comes from uncultured Bacteroidota bacterium, assembly GCA_903933805.1. Classification (GTDB taxonomy): domain Bacteria; phylum Bacteroidota; class Bacteroidia; order Chitinophagales; family Saprospiraceae; genus M3007. Next base: position 18,885 of record CAIZLM010000107.1, read on the forward strand.
AAAAGAACAAACATGAAACTTTACTTTTCAATAATTGCCGTTGTCGCTGCTCTTTTGTTCCAATCTTGCGATAAGTTTTTAGAATTGGAGCCTGCCTCTGAAGGCATTGCCGTCACGAACACCTCCTCGGATTCAACTTATTACAAATCCGCGTCGGAAGTAGAAGCTGCCTTGGCGGGGGTGTACGCCGATTTTAAAAATGAGTATTACCAATTGGATTACTTCGTAAACGGTGACGCGCAATCTGATGATGCGTATGCTGGCGGCGACAATCCTTCCAATTTTCAAATTGATGACTATAAGCTCGACGCCACCAACTCAAATGTAAGCCGTGATTGGGCCTATCTATACGCCACCATTGGCAAGGCCAACACGGTGATCAACAACGTATCGTCCGTGAGTGACCCAGCGCTGTCAGCCGATCGAAAATCGGAAATTATAGGGGAAGCCTCTTTTATCCGCGCGTTCATGTACTTCCAGTTGGTACAACTCTGGGGCGATGTTCCTTTGCAATTGACAGAGGTGAAAACCATCAGCGCAAACAACCTAGATGCCATATATGCCATTATTTTTCCAGCTCGGAATGCGCAAGCAGACGTTTACCGGCAAATCATCGCCGACCTGGAAACAGCATTGGCACGTGTCCGTACCACTGCTCCCCACAAAGGCTTTGCGACCAAGGGCGCTGCAAATGCCCTACTGGCGAAGGTATATGCCACACAACAACCGCATGATTGGTCGAAGGTGAGTGCCCATTGCGATGCGGTCATCGCAGGCGGATACTCCCTGCTACCCGATTACGATCAACTGTGGAACAATCAAAACGAGAATTCCGCGGAGGCAATTTTTGAAATAAACTACAATGGCGGAATCACCGACGGCAACTGGGGCACCAAAATATTCCGCGGATTGGATTGGAAAAAATTCAACCTACCTTCCAACGACCTGGTACAAGCATTTGAAGCAGCAGGCGACACCAAACGAAAAAATGCATCGATCGTATTTCAGGATGTTTCCGGTAAATGGTCTGACCAACACTGGCCACAAACCCACTACCCCTTCATCAACAAATACCGTAATTTCAACGAAGGCAGCAACCAAAACTACATTTTCATCCGATTGGCCGATATCCTGCTCCTGAAAGCTGAAGCACTCAACGAACTCGGCGACCAAGCAGGTGCAGCCACCTTGGTCAACCAGATCCGTACCCGCGTCAACCTCGCCAATACCACGGCTACAACACAAGCCGATATGCGGCTTGCCATTGAAAAAGAGCGGAGACTCGAACTGGCCTTTGAAGGGCTCCGTTGGTTCGACCTGAAACGTACAGACCGTGCCAGCGTTGTGATGGCTGCTGCAGTCGGGGCCAACAATGAAAATCTGGGATACAACCTGACCCCCAATCGGTTGGTTTGGCCCATCCCTCAAGCAGAACTCGACAAAAATACGAAACTCACCCAAAATGACGGGTATTGATCGGCGACCTTTTAGGCCGCTGAATACTTGGATAACTGCGATAAATATTCTAACTATGCTTCGGTTACGCCCCTTTTGAGGACGTAACCGAAGACACAACGTGCTCCGTCATGAAAAAAAACAATCCGTTGATATTCTCCTTCATAACACTCTTTCTGGCCATGTTAGGCTGTTGGAATTGTTCTACCATGAAGGATGAAACACAGGAACCTACGCCAACGTATCCCGTCGGCGTATGGATTACTTCCGCAGACAAGACAAACCTGCTCTATGCCAGAACACAGGATTTTAAAAGCACCGTGGACGATCGCTTCCCAATCATCAAAGTAGACACGACACAAGTATTCCAAACCGTTGATGGTTTTGGTTACACCCTGACCGGTGGCAGTGCCAAACTCCTGCGCAACATCGCACCCGCGGAGCGAAATGCGTTGCTGAAAGAACTTTTTGGTTCAGAACAACATAGTATCGGAATCAGTTACCTGCGCATCAGCATCGGAGCATCAGATTTGGACGAGTCCGTGTTCAGCTATGACGACTTGCCAACGGGCCAAACAGACCCGTTGCTGCAGTATTTCAGCCTGTCAAAAGATACCGTAAACTTGATTCCAATCCTGCGGGAGATTCTAGCCATCAACCCAAACATCAAGATTATGGCGTCCCCTTGGAGTGCACCGGTTTGGATGAAGGACAACGGCAACAGCGTGGGCGGAAACCTTAAAACACAGTACTATGGGGTGTATGCCCAATATTTTGTTCGATACATCCAGGCGATGCAAGCACAGGCCATCCCCATAGAGGCCGTAACACCACAAAACGAACCCCAACACGGCGGCAACAACCCCAGCCTGGTCATGTCGGCAGCCCAACAAGCAAATTTTATTAAAAACCACCTCGGACCGGCATTTCGCTCCGCCAATATTCACACAAAAATAATCATTTGGGACCACAACTGCGACAATCCAAACTACCCCATTACCATTCTCAACGACCCCGATGCCAAGCAATTCATAGACGGTTCCGCATTTCACCTGTACAACGGCGATGAAAGCGCATTGTCACAGGTACACAACGCTCACCCCGATAAAAACCTCTATTTCACCGAACAATGGACCGGTGGAAACAGCGATTTTAGCAGCGACCTAAAGTGGCACATGAAACACGTCATCATCGGCACCATGCGAAATTGGAGCCGAATCGCCCTAGAATGGAACCTCGCCAACGACCCAGATTTTAACCCCCATACTCCCGGCGGCTGCTCGCTCTGCCTAGGTGCCCTAACCATCAATGGCCAAACCATCACCCGCAATGTGAGCTATTATATTGTCGCCCAAGCAACCAAATTTGTCCCACCAGGCTCCGTCAGGATTGGCAGTAATATTACAGGTCAACTGCAGAATGTCGCCTTTCAAACACCCGAAGGCAAAAAAGTACTCATCGTGTTAAATGAGGGTACCAACCCCGAATCTTTCAATATCCAGTGCGGAGAACAATGGATTGTGTCAACCCTGAATCCGGGAACCGTCGGCACCTTTGTCTGGTAGTCACTGCTTACGTCTGGTGATTATCATCAACACCAAGTGGTTGTGAATGAAATACGATTACAATCAAATCATCAAAATCACTTTGTAACTGGTTAGCGTGGTCGCGACTGAGACAAAAAAGGGACCATTTTTTGCCAGACGAAGCGGATTTTTGCAGGCCGTAGCAGCGCGCTACGGTCAAAAAAATATGCGAACCATGGCGGAAAATGGGCCTTTTTGAGCCAGACAGCGTGCCTCCTAATCAGTTACAATAACAGTCTATTTCATTCATCCGGGTATGATCCCACTTATTTCAACGCTATGAAACACCTGCTACTCCTTTTTTTGGGCGCAATATCCATGATGGCACCAGCACACGCACAAACTGACCGCAGTGCCAAGGTGGTCACAACGGCAGAAAACACCGCCTTTCGGCTTACCGAAACAACCACACCGGCGTTTACCACACACGGTCAACCTTTTGAAAACGAACCCTTTGTCTTTGTTGATGCTTCCAAACAATTCCAGACCTACCTCGGCATTGGAGCAGCACTGACCGACGCCTCGGCCGAAACATTCGCAAAACTGCCCAAAGCGCAACAAGACGCTTTTCTAACCGCCTGTTTCGACAAACAAAAAGGTGTCGGATACAACCTGGTTCGCACCACCATTCACAGTTGCGATTTCTCAAGCGGCAGTTATACCTACGTGGCAGAAGGCGATAAAGCCCTCGCAACGTTCAATGTCAAACACGATGAGCAATACCGCATTCCTTTCATCAAAAAATCAATCGCCGCTGCCGGCGGAACCCTGAAAATGTTCGTCAGCCCCTGGAGCCCTCCGGCCTGGATGAAAGACAACAACAACATGCTTCAAGGCGGCAAGCTAAAACCTGAATACTACCAGTCATGGGCCAATTACTACGTAAAATTCATACAAGCTTACGAAAAACTAGGCATTCCAATTTGGGGACTTACCGTACAAAACGAACCCATGGCCAAACAAACCTGGGAATCCTGCATGTACACCGCTGAAGAAGAACGGGATTTTATAAAAAATTTCCTCGGACCAACCCTGTGGAAAAATGGCATGAAAAGCAAAAAACTCATCGCTTGGGACCACAACCGCGACCTGCTCTACCAGCGCGCTGCAACCATCTTAGGCGACCCGAAGGCCGCAAAATACGTGTGGGGAATCGGATTTCACTGGTACGAAAGCTGGACGGGCGCGCCCACTCCCGGCAATGTAAAATTGGTGTCGGAGGCATTCCCCGACAAACAATTGCTGCTGACAGAAGCCTGTAACTACCCCTTCAATTGGGACAACCTGGACCAATGGAAATGGGGCGAACGCTATGGCAGTGAAATGATCAGTGACTTCAACAATGGCGCAACTGCTTGGACAGACTGGAACATTCTGTTGGACGAAACGGGCGGGCCCAACCACGTCAAAAACTTTTGCTTTGCGCCTATTCACGCTGATACCCGCGATGGATCACTGCATTTTATGAATGCCTACTACTACATCGGACATTTCTCCAAGTACATACAACCGGGAGCACGCCGTATCGCATGCTCATCCAACCGCGCACAGCTGCAAACCACCGCTTTTAAAAATCCAGACGGCAGCATTGCCGTTGTCGTGATGAATGGCGGAGATACCAAAGTAGATTATTTGCTGTACACCGGTGGCCAGGCAACCACCTTGACCAGCCTGCCCCACTCTATTGTGACCTTGATACTTTGACGCTTGACTATCCCTAGTGCCGCGTCCAGTCAATGGCCCATAAATTGGACACGGTACTAGTTGGCGTAATGCTCTTCATAAAACGTTCGATATCCATCGAGCGTTTTATTTTTTAGGATCCTGCGGTAATTCTCCTGCGTGACCGCAAAGAACTCCTTGTTGTAGGTTTTCTTGGGTGTTTCCCCGAGGAAATCTTTCTGTAACCGCACCTCGTTGTAATAGCGCAAAGCCTGTTCCTTGTTGTCGAATTTTCGGATGACAACGATGGGCATGTTCGTATCAGTACCCAGAAAAATATTGGAAATACGCAATTGGTCAAGTTTGTGATTTTCCCGGTTATAGTCGGAAATAGCCGCTTTTACATCGTCCAAGCGCACATCGTCTCCCTTGAGCGCCACGATGAAATAGTGCAGTTTATCGTCTTCCACGGTGAAGGCATCGTCGATTGCCGGCGAATCGCTCTTTTTCTTTGCCTCCACTTCAAACCCTTTACAGGCGAGCAGGCGGGCAATTTCCTTGGCACGGGTGGCCTCAGCGCTGGCGGGGTAGCGTGATATTACCTCTCCCAGGGCTGCACAATACGCATCTGCTCCCTGTAAATTGCCCACACAGAGGGCGCTCAGCAGTCCGAATTTTGGAACAAGGTTGTTCTGAGAACCATATTTTTTCGGGGCTTCCTGGCAGCGCTCAAAAGCGTCTTTATAGCTTCCTTTTTGGAACAGTCCGTAAGTATCATCGTAGTAGCGATTGAGTTCGCGCTCGCGCTCTTTGCTGGCATTCAAAAAATTAGGATCCGTCAGCGCCCTGGCATACGCACTGTTTGGATATTTTAAACGGAGTTTTTCGAGGTAAACTTGGGCCCTGTTGGGGTTTTTCAGGTCTGTATGGGCAAGGTAACAATAGTACCAGGTTTCTTTTTCATACCGGGCCGTATCCGGGTAACGGGTTTGCAGTTCCTCCAGGGTACTGACGCAGCGGTTGTTGTTTTCCAAACGATCGCGAAAAAGTGCCCCCAATTGGTACATGGCTTCGTAGGTCGCGAGGTGTAACACGGAAAGTTCTTCTTCTGTTTTTGGGATACTGCCAAAAATATCCTTCAATTCAGCCTCCTCTGCAGTGTTTGTATTTGAGCTGTCGGTGCCCGCCAGTTCCTCTGATCCGGTGGAAATCCTGTTGCTTCGCCGCCAGTTGTCTTCCAGTTTCCGCTCCCCCCAGTTCTTGGCAAAATCCTTTTTCCCTTTTTTCAGAAAAGCTTCATTGTAAAAATAGAAGGTGGACGCACGCTGTCCTGCTGCTGGTGGTGGCGCTTTAACGGCGGCAGCAGTAGCAGCCTTTGCAGAGGCGGCAGTTTTTGCTGCTTTTGCAGCTTCCCGCTGTTTTTTGAGCACCTTGGCCAAATCTTTGCGTTCAGCACCGTCCATGTGAAAGATGCGAACGATGCTGTCATTGGCAGCAATGGTTTGGATCAGTCGGGCAATATCTTTCAAGTTGTTGGCATAATCAGTTGCTTTTTTGAAACGCTCATCTGTTACGGCCAATACGGTAATGGTACTGTCGTAGTAATTTTTTGCCAAAACAAAATTCTCCGCTTCAAAGTACAGGTCGGCGAGTTTGAGGTAAGACTCTGCGCGTTGTGGGGTATTGTTTTGGTTAAAGGTCAGTGATTGTCGGAGGAACGCGATGCCTTCAGTCTTTTGTCCATCCCGCAGGGCAATTTCAGCAAGCGTAAAATAAATTTGATCGCGGTATTCCAGGTTTTTATCATCCCGCAGCATACGTTCCAAAGATTTGACCGCCTCGGCGCTGGCTAGTTTTCCGTTTGCCCAGCCCGCGTAAATTTGCTGAAGGCGGGCATTGAACTCCATGTCATATTTTGGGTTGCTGCGCAATACCTGTTCATAGGCGGCGTATGCTTGCTCATGTTGGCCTGCACGATCGTACAACTGCGCCAGGATAAACGCCAAACGCGCGCGTTGCTTTTTGTTCTGCGACAGCTCGAGTGCTTTGCTGAGCGGCGAGATAGCCTTGGCATATTTTTTCTGCTTGATAAAAAGGTGGGCTTCTGCGGTAGCCAGCTCACCGTAAAGTGCCTTGGGAAAATTCCGGGTTTCCCACAATTCCCGGAAAAGAAACTCCGCTTCTTCGTACTTTTCCCTTTCGATGAGCGTACGGCCATACCAAATCATGGAAAGTGGGAAGGCGCTGATACGTCCCAATGGCTCAGCATACGGATTGGCGCCCACCACCGTCAACACAGGTGCTGGCGCGGGAGTAGCACTGGCCGGCGCGGGAGCGGACTTGGGTGACTCAGGCGCTTGTTTGTTTGCTGCGCTGCCCTTCTTTTTGGCGGCAGCTTTCTTCTTGGCAGCAGCTTTCTTTTTCGCGGCGGCCTTCTTCTTGGCAGCGGCTTTCTTCTTGGCGGCAGCCTTCTTTTTCTTTAATTCTTTTTTCTTGCTGACCGCTTTCTTTTGGGCTTCTTTTTTCTTGGCGCTGCTGCTCTTTAGCTTGGTTTTTGACTTCCTGCTGGGGTCTTGCTCCTCTTTGATAAATTTAAAAGAAGATTCCGCTGTTTCAAAATCGCGTTTCAGAAATTGAGCCTGTCCTATCAGCAAATAGTTGTCGTCTGTCCAGTGGCCAGGACGGTGCAACACGATGCCCTTGGAGGCTTTGGCGATGATGTTGTCTAAATCTGCGCGGATGGGTTGCGGATCAGCTGCGGCCGCGGGATACACCTCCAGTATTTGGCTGTAGTTGTCCACGTAGGTCGATTCCAGTTTAACCACCGCCAATCGGTACAGTTCATCGGCATTGAACCAGTAATTGTACTTATTGGTAAAACTGTGGTAATTTTTCTTAAATTTACTGGTTTCCTCCCCTTTTTTCTTTTGGGTAACACAACTGAACAACAAGAAAACAAGGGCGACCGTACCGAGGGAAATTTTCCAAATATTTTTCATGCCAAAATTGAAGAGCAGGTTTTTTAACAATAGACCTGTGCGAAAGCAGAGCACAGGGACGGGTTATGGCGTGTTTTTAGGGGAAATGGTTGCCTTATCAATGGCATATTTAACACAACGGATTGGGTGATCGCGTCTGAGACAAAAAATGGGTCTTTTGGGGCCACAAAACATGCTACCCAACCAGTTACTTTTATTCTCCATTTTTTAACCGAACTTTGCTGCTGAAAAGGCGTTTAAAAAATGAAGGTAACTGTTTAGCGTGGTCGCGTCTGAGACAAAAAAGAGGCCATTTTTTGGCGAGACAGCGTGCCAACCTAACCAGGTACAAATAAAGATTGTTGTCAACCTTGAGATGCTAACCCCCGCGCTCCATAAAATTGACCCTTTCTTTCCCCATATATACCAGCAGCACCTACTTCCGAAGCAATAAAGCCAACCAGCAACCGGACCATCAAAAATGCAAAAATATCTCGCTTTTATCCAACAGTTTGTGAGCTTCTTCCGAAAGCACGGCGACGATGATCGCAAGTTCATGGACAAAATTCACGACACGTATCGCCTGGTTGTCGTAAACGATGACACCTTTGAGGAGGTTACTTCCGTAAAACTCACGCCGTTGGCCGTGTACATCGGTGTCAGTACGTTGATGGTCATTACGGCGATATTGGTTGCCATGGTGATTGTCTGGACGCCCATCAAACGGTATATTCCGGGATACGGTGATTTCCACCGCGATTCAGAGATCGCCGCCCTGACATCCAAGCTTGGCGCCCTGGAAAATGAAATGGAAGCCAGCAGGGAATACAACGAGAACATTCGAAAAATTCTTGTCGGTGACTTGGCCAGCATGAGCAAAGAAGCCGTAGAAAAGCAGGGGCAACCCGACAATGCCGCCGATACCATACCCAAAGATATTGATCGAATACCGGAAGACGAGCAACTTCGCAATGCGGTGGACAAAGGCACCTTCACCGCCGACCCCAATGCCCTATCAATAACAGCCGGTACAAGTAGTATCACACAAAGAGATGTTCCGCTGGAAAAAATCTCCTTCATTCCACCCGTCAGCGGCGACCTTACCGCTGCCTTCGACCTCAACAAGAGCCACTTTGGCATTGATATTGCCGCCCCGAAAAATACAGCCGTAAAATCAGCCGCCGATGGCATGGTCATTTCGGCAGGCTTTTCCGTGGAAACAGGCTATAGTATCGCCATTCAGCATCCGAACAATGTCGTTACCATGTACAAACACAACTCCGTGCTGCTCAAACAAGCGGGTACCGCAGTGAAAGCCGGAGAAGCCATTGCCATCATTGGAAACAGCGGCGAAAACACCTCCGGCCCACACCTCCACTTCGAATTGTGGTACAAAGGCCGCGCCGTAAACCCTGCTGATTTTATCAATTTTAACTGAAAAGCATGTACGCATACCTTAAAGGCGAAATCACCCACCGAAGCCCGGCAAGTATCGTGCTGGAGGTAAGTGGGATAGGATACCAAGTGCATATCCCCCTGAGTACCTTCACGGCCATTCAGGGACAAGACCGTACCACCATCTATACCCACCTGATCGTTAAGGAAGACGCTCATACCCTGTTTGGTTTCGCCACGCAAACTGAAAAATATATGTTCGTACAACTCATCAGCGTTACCGGAGTAGGCGCCACCACCGCACAACTCATACTGTCTTCCATGACCGTGGATGAAGTGCGCGCTTCCATCATTGCCGAACAAGCGCACGTGTTGCAGCGGGTTAAAGGTATTGGAGCGAAAACAGCCAAACAAATCATCCTTGACTTGAAAAGTAAGCTTACCAAAGAAGCACCCGATGGACCATCCCTACTCCCATCGCCGGAGGATGGTGTGGTGCGAGAAGAAGCGCTCTCGGCTTTGCTTTCGCTGGGATTCAACCGTATTGCTGTTCAAAAAGCCCTCAATGCCGTGTTGCGCGATAATCCCGGCGTTTCCAAAGTAGAAGACCTCATCAAACTGGCCCTTAAAGCGCTCGCCGTGTAATAATCCTCGACTGCTAGCAGGCAACAATACTTAAAACCGACAACTATTAACTTTTTAGAAACATCCAAACAAAAGGGCAAACCCTAATTTTACGCCCAAATATTATATCACCAACAACTTTTACTGACGACAATAGCCTTGTTAACTTTTTCACAATATGAAAAAAATCTTTCTATTTGCCCTTCTACTGCCTGCTTCCTTGTGGGCATTCCAGAAAAACAATGGCGCCACAAGCCAAAAACCCACGGGCACCGTTACCCTCATCTGTCGCATCTATGGGGTGCCAGCCAACCTCGACTCCATGTATGTCTATGAAAACATGGGGCTGGCCAATCGAATTGTTGCCAGAGGATCACGTCGCGCGCTCGACAGCGCATACGTCTTGAACGTCCCTGTCTCAACACCAAAATTTTACCTCGTGGGGGCCAATGAGCTTTCAACCACCAAAATTATTCTTGGTGGTGAAAAAGAAGTGACCCTCTGGGGAAACAGCCAGTTTATGCAAAAGGCACGCACGGTGAACTCTCCCGCCAATATGTCTTTCGAGAAATTACAAACGCAAATCGCGGATCTGCAAACCCTAGGCACACAACTTTCCGCGCAGTTCAAAGTGTCCAACGGCGCCGCAAGGCCTCCCGCTGAATCGCGTCTCGTGCAGTTCGGCAAATCCAAATTGCGCTTACTAGACTCCTTGAAAACGGCCAACCCGCTCCTTTGGCGTTTCGCAAGCCTCCAACTCACCCCCGATTTCATGGGACAAGGGGCAGAGTATGATTTCTACGGAAAAGAATATTTCCGGAACGCAGACCTCACCGACAAAGCATTCGAAGAAATTCCGGAGGTGTTCTCCGCTTTTGAAAAATACACCGCTCAACTGCTCAACTTGGGCGCTTCCCAAGAACAAGCAGTTGCGCTTGCGGAAGCCCAATTGGCAAAAATACCCGCCGGTAGCCGTACGCGCCGCATGGCCATGGGCGGTGTTGTTTCTATGCTTAAAAATGCCAGCAGCAACCAATACCCGGTGATGGCAAAAAAGTATATCGACCTATACCGCAACAACAACTACGGCGAAATACCCCGCTTAGAAATGGAATTGCGACGCGCAGGTACCCAAACCACCGGTTTTGAAGCGCCAGACCTCGCAGGTATGACGCCAGACAGTACCAATTACTCCCTCAAACAAATGCGTGGAAAAGTTGTCATGATTGATTTCTGGGCCAGTTGGTGCGGTCCATGCCGCAAGGAAAACCCCAATGTGGTGGCCAACTACCATAAATACAAAGACAAAGGTTTTGATATCCTCGGTGTCAGCCTCGACCGCGACATGGCATCTTGGCGCAAAGCCATCGAAGCCGACGGATTGCCCTGGCACCACATCAGCGACCTGAAAGGCTGGCAAAGTGCCTACGCCGCCCTCTACTCCATTACCTCTATCCCACAAACTCTACTCCTAGACCGGGAAGGTAAAATCATTGCGCGTAACCTGCGGGGCGAACAATTGAGCGAGAAACTCAAAGAGATTTTCGGCATGTAATACAACTCAAATACCCACAAAAATGGGGTATAGGTCTCTTCTATGAAACCTATACCCCATTTTTTTATACGTAGAAATCGGGAGATTTCCCCCACCAATCCACCCTATCGAACCAACGTGACATCGCCTTTGTACAGCAAAACACGACCATCAATCAGGCGAATTTCAGCGTAGTACACAAATACCGCAGGATCCATCAGCTTGTCCCGAAGGCGACCTGTCCAGCCATAGGCAGGGTCGTTCGGCTGAAAATTGGATGCCGTAAACACCATCTCTCCCCAACGGTCGTACACTTGGAATTTATCCACCTGATCAATCTGCTTGTTATCGGCAAAAATGAGAAAGACATCGTTGTCTCCGTCTTCATTCCAAGGTGAAAATGCATTGGGAATGTAAATGTGCGGCTCATTGTCAACTCGAATCAACACCTTGTCGCGGGCTTCACAGCCATCTTTGCTGACAAGTACAACCAAGTATTCCGTTGATTTGTAGGGTTTGGCACTCGGCGACAACAAATCCAGCATACTGGTGCTTTTAAACGTCAACCCGTCCAATGGTGTCCACGTAATGGTATCAATGAGGGCAACCGGATAACCCGGAGGCAACACGGCAAGAATCGTCAACGAGTCGCCCAGTTCAATGGTAAAACTCGGGTCTAAGCTGATGCCGGGGTCCGGTGCCTGGGGTACCACCAGGGGCTCATGGTAGTCACAACCATTGGCGTCTTGTATCCATAAGTCATACGTGCCCGGGGTTATTTGCGCGAAATCAAGCGCCGGGGTGAAGTTTTGACCACCATTGATGGAATAGATATACGGCCCAACACCACCGGTGACCGTCTGAAAGGTAATCGAACCATCGTTGTCTTTACACGAGGGTTTCACAAGATCTACCACCAGATCTGTTGGCAAATTGATCTCGGTCAAAATGATTACGTTGTCGGTTTGGGTACAGCCCGTGCTGGTATTCGTTACCGTAAGCGCGTAAGTCCCGGCGTGGTTGACAACCGGTTGAAGGCTGTTCATACCGGAAATAAAATGCCCACCATTGGTAGTCCATGCATACGTGTACTGCGTACCGGTTGAACCTTCGCCCAACAAGGTCACGTGATCTACTGTGCACGTGAGGATAAACGATGGACCGGCCTCGGCAGTAGGCAACACGATATTGTCGGTTACTGTTACGGTTTTGACCGCAGAGCAGCCATTGATGTTGTTGAGCACGGTGAGGGTGTAATGCCCGGACAAACTGACTTGCGCAGCGTTGCTGTTGGCGCCTCCCACAATATTTCCATCCGTGGTCGTCCAGGTATAACCAATATTGGGACCACCCTGGGACCCGCTGCCATTCAGCGTAACCTGTGGAATGGTACATGTAATGAGACCAGGGTTTGCAATGGCCACCAACGGCGCTTGGGTATTGACACTCACCAGCACATTGTCACTAGAAGAGCACCCATTGACGTTGTTCACCACCGACAAAGTATAGGTTCCACCTGCACCAATGCTGGGGGTAAGGCTGCCTGCACCACCCATGATTTGTCCGTCGTTGGTTGTCCACAGATAGGAGAAGTTGCCATTTTGGCTCGATCCATTGCCACTCAATTGCAAGGTGGTAATCGCACAGGTGAGCAAGCCATCCGTGCCCGCAGAAGCAATGGGATGCTGTATATCCTGGGGCACCACAACCGTGTTGGAAGCGGTACAGCCGTTGCTGTTGGACGTTACCAGTAGCGTGTAGGTGCCGGGCTGGTCCACAATGGGCTGTAAAGGGTTGGTCTGATTGACAAAATGACCACCCACCGTTGACCAGGCATACACCATATTACCCAAACTGCTACCCGCAGCGTTGACCGTCACTTGAACGGCTGCACAGGTCAGGGTAGCAGGCTGCTGAATGGCTGAAACGGGGGCCGTCTGATCGACGTTGACGGCTACCTGGTCCGTACTGCTGCATCCATTCGCCTGGCTCGTGACCGTCAGAACATACGTACCGCCTGCATTGATCGTTGGGGAGAGGGTATTGCCACCGCCCACGATATTGCCATTGTTCTGAGCCTGCCATTGATACGTAAAATTACCACTGGAGGACACACTTCCTGCAAGGTTGAGCGATGTTGCGGTACAGGTCAGGGTTGGCGCAGCACCAGCATCTATCACCGGCGGCGTGATGTCTTGTAACACCACCAAACTGTTACTGCTGCTGCAATTGTTCAGCGTATTGAATACCAACAGCTTGTAGGTGCCGGGTTGATTGATCACTGGAAACAGGGAATTGGGGCCGCTGACAATATTACCGCCGTTGGACGCTGTCCATTGATACGTAAACTCATTGCCCAGGCTAGAACCCACACCGCTCAAGGTCCACGACGGGACTGCACAAGTCAACACCGGCGCATTGTTGACAATGGCCAACGGTATATCTGCCGCCTGGGTAATGGTTACTTGGGCCGTGGAGGTACAACCGTTTACCGTATTCGTCACCAAAAGGTTGTAAATACCCGGTCCGTCAACCGTCGGGTTTAAGATGTTTGTTGGTGTAGTAAAACTGCCGATGCCTACAGAAGTCCATTTATAGGTAAAGTTCGGACCAACACTGGCGGTTGACTGCATGGTATAGGTATTCTGAACACAGGTCAGCTGAAACCCCGGCCCGGCAGTAGCCAGCGGTGGCGCAAAATCTGCTGTAATATTTACCTGATCCGTTCGGGTGCAGCCATTCAACGTATTGGTCACCACCACGGTATAAAGTCCACTTTGATTTACCACCGGATTGCCGGTATTGGCGCCGGAAACGATGCCATTGCCCGTCCACGAGAAAGCAAAGTTCGACCCCACCGGATTGCCGGCACCGCCCAGTTGTTGTTGTACATTGTAGCAATTCAGAACCTTATCAGGCCCGGCATCTGCCGGTGGAGTCGCGACATCTTGCGCAACAGCCACGGTTAAAGCAGAAGTACACCCATTGGAAGTATTGGAGATCAACAGCGTGTAGTTGCCCGGCTGATTGACCATGGCATTTAACCCCGCAGGATCAGACACAAGACCGGGCCCTGACCACAAGTAAGCGATTTCCGTCCCAACAGAGGAGCCAATACTGTTGAGGGTTGTTTCAGATATCAAGCAATTGAGCGTAGCCGGTGCGGCCACTTGCACCACCGGATCATTGGCATCCGGCAACACCAGCACCAAATCAGTTGACGTACAGCCGTTGAGGATATTGGTGACGGTGATTTGGTACGTTCCCTGCTCATCAACCAAGGGGCTTTGAAGGTTGGTGGCCGACACAAAATGCCCTCCTGATAACGCGCCCCATTGGTATGTGTAATTGGGCCCGGTACTCGAGTTGCTACCATCCAAAGTAGCAGCAGGCAGAATACACGTGAGAATCACCTCCGATCCGGCATCAGCCTGTGGTGGTGCGACGTCAGACGTCACGTCTATACTGTAAGAGGAGGTGCAATTGTTCGAAGTATTGGTCACCAACAAAGTGTAGGTACCCACTGCACCGGCTGATATTTGCATCGTTCCCTGACCACTGAGTATCTGGCCATTGGCCGTATTCCATTGATACTGGATGTTTGGACCACTGGAAGAGCCCGTTGCGGCCACCATTACAGCAGGGACCGCACAGGTGATGATGCCCTGGGGTGCTGCCACAGCGGTTGGCACATTGGCGTTGATGGTGACCGTGGCAGAGGCCGATCGGGTGCAACCATTGATGGTGTTGGTCACCACCAAGGTGTAGGTACCCACGGAATTGACGGTAGGCGTCAGGGTGTTGCCACCCGAACTGATGCCACCACCGGGAGGAGGCGTCCAATCATAGATAAAATTCGGTCCTGTGCTGCTGCCCGTGCCGTTGAGCTGTACCGAAGTAACCACACAGGTGATCTGCCCGCCAGGGGCAACCACCGCCAGAGGAGGCACCATATTGTTGATGACCACCGCGTTGTCTGAAGCAGTACAACCATTGAGGGTATTGGTCACCACCAAGGTATAAGTACCGGTTGTCAAGACACTGGGTGTCAGGGTGGAGTCGCCACTGACAATGATCCCGCCGTTGGAAGCCGTCCAGTGATGCGTATAATTGGATCCAAATGCAGATCCGTTGCCGTTGAGCACAATGGTATCCACCACACAGGTGAGCGTACCATCCGGCCCGGCATTGGTAGCGGGGGGCGTATTATCTGCTACAACCGGAACCGTAACAGTTGCGGTACAACCATTGAGGGTATTGGTAACTTTGAGGATATAATTACCCGTTTGGTTTACAATAGGGGTGAGTGTGCCGTTTCCGCTGACAATATTACCCGGACTGGCAAGCCAGTTGTACACAAAATTGGTGCCGACGGAAGAACCCGTACCATCCAAAGGGATGGCGGAGGTGGTGCAATTGATGACGCCGTTGGCGGTAGCCACCGAGGTTGGTGCCGTGAAATCTCCCGTTATTATGGCTGTTGTCGTTTTGGCGCATCCTGTTTGGTCGGTGACGGTCACCGTATAAGTTCCGACACCGAGGTTGCTCGGGTCCTGCAGGGTGGTGCCATTCGACCACAAATAGGTGTAGGCCGGATTGCCGCCCGCCACCGTTAAGTCAATACTGCCGTTGTTGGGGTATGCGCAATTGACACCCTGCACGGTTGTCGTGGGGGCCAAAGGCGGGGGCGATTGCACCACAAAGGTGTTGACGTTCATGCACCCGAAACCATCCACGACCGTTACGTTGTAAGTACCGGGAAGAATATTAACCGGATCAGGAATATTGCCAATATTGCTGGGGCCCTGCCAACTGTAGTTGTATGGACCTTGTCCGCCCACCACCGTGGTATTGATGGAGCCATTGGTCAGGGTAGAGCAAGAGGCATTGGACACAGTTCCCGTCAGCGACAGGTTGGAGGCGGTGACCAGCACGGCGCCGGAACCGACGCCGGGGCATCCGAGGGAATCAATAACCGCGATGATTTGGTAGAGACCTACCTGGTTCACCACCAAAGTGTATGGATCGTCTGTGATGTTTTCTATGGGTGATTGAGGATTTCCATTGAGGGCGTATGTCAACTCAAATGGTCCTATTCCATTGAAATTAACGGGAATGGTAGCCTCTTCTCCCGGGCACAATTGTGGTGCAGGGGGCACCAATTGAGCGCTTGGCGTGGGCGTGACAATGATGCGTGCCACGGCAGTTTTCGTTCGGCCACAGGCATCGGTGATGGTAACCGTATAGCTGGTGCTGGTACTGACAAAAGCCGTCAGGGTGGATTCATTGCCGCCAATATTCCACTGGTATGAATAGGGCTCTACCCCACCTTCAACGATCACCCCAACCGTACCTACACCCGTAGGACCACAGACCGTGATTGTATCCGGCGTGGGCATCATGGGGTGGTAGTCTAGGATGGTGAGTATTTCCTGTGGATGGAGGCAGGAACAAGGGCTGCTGAGTGTTACAATAACCGTTTCTGCGCCCTCCGGTATCATGTCATTGATGATGTTCACCGGGAACAGCACCTGATCCTGGCCGGCAGGAATGACGATGGTGAATGGTATCGGCGTGAAATCCGCACCAGACATGGCGGTACCGGTCACCGTAAACGACACCGGCAAGGGCAATGATGGGTTAGAGCCCACTCGATCTATCAACAACTGAACCGTACCACAGCCTTCAACGACCTCGTCTAAATCTGGGTCACCATTCACAATCCAATCAACGGAAGCATTACCGCCCCCATCGAAGGAACCGGATTTGAGAAAAACCGCCGAGTCCCACACCCCATCACCCACGTCGGCAATGGCCAGTTTGATGTGGTACGTGGAACATGGAATAACCTGCGCCACGGCAATCATTTTCCTGGTAAAACCATCGTATTGCAATTCCACCGTAGCCTGACCGGTAGCAGGAGGCACCGGAGGCAATGTCCCGGAAACACCCCCATTTTCACAGTTGTCCAAACCAGCTGGCGTATTGTGCACATACAAACCTGCATTGGTCACGTGGTTGATGGTATTGATGGTAATAGGCGTATTTGTCATCGGAATAACCGCCAAATTTTGCGTGCCAGCAATACCAGGGCCAGAAATAAAAAAGCCGAAAACATCGTTGAAATTGGTGTTTACATACTCACAATACTCCTCCGAAGCAAAGGCATAGGAGAACGTCAACGGCGTTTGGGTGGGGGTGAAATCAAATTCAATCGCCGCGACATCAAACAAGGCACCAGAGGAAATAGACGCCAAGTCACCATCGCCACCGCCGGAACCACCGCCACCTGCACCGTTTGAATTGTTCGGCCCTATCGCAACGTTGATATCGCCCGTGGCCATGATCATACCCGTCTCAAACCCAATATTCGTAAGGCCACTCAAAAACTTGCCAATCTGATCGCCGCCGCCATTGTAGGAAACGTTCGTCACGTCAAAACAGTCGCCACCAATAAACACTTCTCGAATCAACTCTTCCGCACCAGCAGCCTCCACCTCAATCGTTGACAAAACCGGCGGCGGGGAGTCAGCCTCCCCCTTCACGGTACAATCCTGACATACAATGGAAATATAGTGCCTCGGCGGGTTCGACTGCTCCCAACTACATGGGTAATGCAGCAATACCTGTCCAATAGAAGATGTTGCTTTAAAACGCAACAGATGCTTCATGGTGTCATTATCAAGCAGTTCCGCAGTAGGAGCCACCACAGAAACATCGGGCAAACAATCACCCAGCGCCGCATCAGGAGGCACTACCAACATATAAACCTTCCCTTTTTTAAGGTGCTGAAAATTGATAACCTGATCCTGGGCATACGCCGTGATCACCTGTCGCGGCTCACCGGCATCCAACACCAAAAGGCCTTCTCCAGATTGGGCATTTAATACGCCCGTCATTTGGAGCAATAGGCCTAAACATAACAAAGCGCGAAAAGTAGCGTTAAACATAACGTGTGGGATTGTAATGATGGTTAATGATTCAAACCGAGTTCTGTATCGGGTAGCCACCCAAATGCGGGGATGTTGAACCTGCAAACATGAGATTCAGCAAAACACAACATTGCTGCCTACTCGCCCTCCTATACAAAAATGGTAACAACGGAAAAAGAATGTGAAATGGATGAAAGGCAGACTCCTAGCCCAAAAAAAATCGGCGACAGAGCACGCAATCTGGATTAAAAAACGTCAGAAACTGCCGCAATGTTACATATTTATTATTTCTATTCAAAGCTTATGCCTCGAAATATTGGCGCACCCGCAGATGATTCTCCTCATGAAAAAGATGCGCTAATAACCAATGCTCATAAATATTTGGAAAACGGCCCTAGTGTCGGCAAATTCCAAATATTATTTTTTAGACGGTAAATTTTTCCCGAAAAACAAACAAACAAGGTTGCCTTCTTCGCATAGGTTGCGTAAATTTGCAGTCTCAAAAAAAATCAGGGAATATCCTGTCTCAAAACCCTGTACACCGGAAATTTCAACCTCTATTGATGGAAAGTGATCCGTTACTTCACACGCGAAAAACGACGCTTGGTCGAACTGTCCGAGCCGGATCCTGGATGCTGGGTGCATCTGGCCCCACCGTTTGTCCCCGACGAACTGGAGGAATTTGCCCGTCGATTTGAGTTCGACCCGGTTTTTCTCACCGACTCTTTGGACTTAGACGAGCGCGCCCGATATGAACGAGATGAAGACATTCGCTTCATCCTGATCAATACCCCCGTTAAAAATAAAAATTCCAGCGGCGAAAACGAAGCTTATTTCATCACCGTCCCCATTGGCATCATTCTTACCATCGAACACGTCATCACCGTGTCGGCCTTTGAAACGCCTGTTCTGGAAAAATTCCTAGACAACAACGTCCGCGATTTTAATCCGGCAGATGAAAAAAGATTCGTGCTGCAACTGCTCGAACAAAACGTTTACCACTTCCTGTCTTGCCTGAAAACCCTCAACCTGCGCCGAAATCGCATCGAAAAAGAATTGCTCAACAGCAGCCGAAACGCAGAACTCAAACAACTGCTCTCCATAGAAAAAAGCCTCGTCTATTTCGTCAATTCATTGAACGCCAATGAATTGCTGAAAATGAAAATGAAACGCACCGATTTCCTGCACATCCACGGCGATGAAGATATGACGGACCTTTTCGAAGACATTATCATCGATAACTCTCAGGCCCTCTCCATGTCCAATGTGTACACCAATATCTTAAATGGTACCATGGACGCCTATTCCAGTATTATTTCCAACAACCTGAACGTGGTGATCCACCGGCTCACCATCATCACAGTAGTCCTGATGGTGCCGACGCTCATTTCCTCCTTCTTGGGCATGAATCTCTCCAGCGGACTTCCGCACGACCAACCTTGGGCTTTTTATTTTGCCATCCTGTTCACGGCGGTGGTTACCTGGCTCCTCTACTGGGTCATGAACAGGCGAAAGATGCTCTAAAAAAAGTACCTGACACCCGTTTCGCATTGCAATGAGATGAAAATACCCTGATCTACACCGTTTCGGGCCGTTTTTTGGAAAGCAATCTGGCCTCCAGGCTGCACAAAAAAGTGCATCTTTGGGTTAATCACCCACTCAGGACCGCCGGTAAGGCCCACTGTGGCCCGCGGCTTTTCATACCCAGCGTTGTTGCCTTTGGAAAAAAACATCACCCCCACTTCGAGGCCCGTTCTCCATTGCACCTTGCCGGGCGCACTGTTCCAACCGGCCGTGGCAGATACCTGCCAAGCGCGGTCTGTGTACTTCGTATCAATATAATGGTCCAACGTTGGATCATAAACATACTGGCCATTTTGGTTTTCAGACGGCCATTGAAGCGGACCAAGTCGGTCTTTTGAGTGCCACGTATGGTAACGAACACCCAATTTTCCGTATATATTATGGCCAATATCCCTTGAATAATCCGCGCCAACAGTATAACCAATGCCCGGAACAAATGTGTGAAGGGCGAGAATAGACACGGGATACTGGTAGAAACTATTGGGCCCAACAGCCAATGAGAGGCTATTGTGGGTTACTGTCGGATTTTGTGCCGACATTTGAAGGCCGCGTAAGAGCAGCATTGTTGAAATGAAAAACAACTTTTTCATGTTTGAGTGGTTTTTGAAGTGTAAAGATACCGGCCTTGCGGAAACCAGCTACCGCTTGATTTTTGCATTCCCACCCAACCAAGTTACATCCCCGCAAAAAAACCGTAAAATCGGCGTGCCGCCCCCCAGTATTTGTGACGGCCTTGAAAAAATAGCAAGATATGAGTCAATCAACATCAACCTCCGATTTTCTCGGGCAATTTCAATCACTGCGCAATATTCCACGCTTTTTCCGTATGATATGGGGGGTAAGTCCCAAACTAACGGTTTGGAACATCCTGCTGAGGCTGGTACAAGCGGCCATTCCACTGAGCATGCTCTATGTCGGCAAGGAAATCGTGGACGAAGTGCTGCACTTCTCTGGAAACGAGCATACCAGCATCCTGACGTGGGGCGTGCCTGGCAGCCTGTGGTTTTGGGCAGGCTTGGAATGTGCCCTGGCCATTGCCAGCAGCCTGCTGAACCGTGCCATTACCTTGACCGACAGCTTGCTGGGCGATCTGGTCAACAATGACTCTTCCGTACGCATTATACGACATGCCGCCACGTTGGACCTTTTTCAATTCGAAGACGCCACATTTTACGACAAACTCGAACGCGCACGCACCCAAACAGCAGGCCGCACGGCCCTGATGAGTATGGTGCTGTCGCAGGGACAAGATTTGCTCACCGTGGTGTTTCTGGCCACCGGACTTGCCGTGTTCAACCCCTGGCTGTTGGTGATCCTCGTTGTGGCCGTCATTCCGTCCTTTGTTGGAGAAGCAAAATTCAACCAAGAATCCTACTCATTGTCTCGATCTTGGACACCCGAACGGCGCGAAATTGACTACTTGCGCTACATAGGCGCCAGCAACGAAACGGCCAAAGAGATCAAGATATTCGGGCTGGAAGACTTCATTGCCAACCGGTTTAAAACGATTTCTGGTCGCTATTTTTTGGTCAATCAAAAACTTGCGCTCAAACGGGCATCCTGGGGGGCCTTGTTTTCCGCCTTG
This sequence comes from uncultured Bacteroidota bacterium, assembly GCA_903933805.1. GTDB lineage: Bacteria > Bacteroidota > Bacteroidia > Chitinophagales > Saprospiraceae > M3007. The sequence continues at coordinate 40,220 of CAIZLM010000107.1, forward strand.
GGAACAGCATCTTACTACGCAGCTTACATCGTCGTGATAGGGCAAACGGTTGCTGGTCAAATTTCCCTTGGTACGCTCACCTTTTTGGCGGGCTCTTTTGCCCGTTTGCAGGGGTTACTGCAGGGAATCGTCAGCCGATTTTCCCGTATTGCGGAAACTTCCCTGTACTTACAGGATTTGTTTGATTTTCTAGCATTGAAACCCTTTTCCGAGAACCATGACGGAAAAAAACAGGTGCCAAGGCCCATGAAAGAGGGCTTTCGATTCGAAAATGTCGGCTTCAAATACCCTGATACTGAAAAATGGGCCCTGAGGCACCTCACTTTCGAGTTGAAACCAGGCGAAAAACTCGCGCTGGTGGGTGAAAATGGCGCTGGCAAAACCACCCTTGTTAAACTACTGGCCCACCTCTACGAGCCCAGCGAAGGCCGTATATTACTCGATGGCATTGACCTATGCGACTACGACCCCGAGGACCTGCGCCGGGAAATTGGGATTATTTTCCAGGATTACGTCCGTTTTATGTTCACCGCGGGAGAAAATATCGCCATCGGCAATATTGTCGATGAAAAAAACCAGCCCCGAATTGAAGCGTCCGCCCACAAAAGCCTGGCAAATACAGTGATTGATCCCTTGCCCCAAAAATACGCGCAAATGTTGGGCAAACGCTTCTCCGGCGGCGTGGAACTCAGCGGAGGGCAGTGGCAAAAAGTGGCACTGGCAAGGGCATACATGCGTGAGGCGCAACTGGTCATACTCGACGAACCCACAGCATCGCTCGATGCCAGGGCCGAACATGAGGTGTTCGTGCGCTTTGCTGAACTGATGAAAGGAAAAGCAGCGGTACTCATTTCCCACCGCTTTTCCACCGTCCGAATGGCCGACCGAATCCTGTTTCTGGAACACGGCCAATTGCTGGAACTGGGCACCCACGAAACGTTGCTGGCAAAAGGCGGCAAATACGCCGAGTTGTTCCATTTACAGGCAAAAGGGTACGCATGATATAGCAATGCTAAAAACCGTCGCAAACACCCAACCAGTTAAAAATCATCGCCAAATGCGAAATCAGGCTTCCGCTCTGTCCACCGGCCCCGCGTAAAATCAGGAAATGCCTGTGGGGTGCTGCCTGTGGCAATACTCGCCTCAGAAAGCGGCGTGATGGCCAGCCAAGTAGCCGCATCGTACACGTCGAGTTGGGGTTGGATGCCGCGTTTGGCTGATTCCACAAAATGGTGAAATACAAAAAAGTCCATACCGCCGTGACCCGCTGTTTTGGCATCGTTGCCGTAACGCTTCCACAGTGGATGGTCATATTTGTCGAGCCACGCTTGGGCTTCTTCCCAGGCATGTGGCTTGGATTTTCCTTCAATGTGGAGACTTTGGTTCACGTCCATCCAGATACCGTTGGTGCCTTGTACCCGAAAGCCCAGCGAGTATGGGCGCGGCAATCCGGTATCATGGGAGAGCAACATGGTTTCGCCGTTGCTGGTTTTCAGGACCGTGGTGACGATGTCGCCAAGGTTGAACAGCACCTTGGCATTGGGGTGATTGGCGCCACCTTTGGGGTGATTGACAATGTATTCGTGTAGGCCGCGGGCCTTGCTGGCGGTGGACGTGAGCGACACAAAACGGTTGCCGCGGTTGATACCGGTCATCATGGCAATGGGGCCAACACCGTGGGTGGGATAGAGGTCACCATTGCGGTGAACAGCGTGTTTGGTGCGCCATTTGGCTTCACTGAGACCTTTCTCCCCAAACTCCACCCCTGAGTTGTAGGCCGTGATACCATCGTTGAATTTGACACCGCGCAAGTCGTGCTGGTAACCGCCTTCCAGGTGCATTAGTTCGCCAAACAGGCCTTCACGCACCATTTGCATGACGGCCATCACGTCCCGGCGGTAGCACACATTTTCGAGGAACATGAGCGGAACACCTGTTTCTTCCTGTACATTCACCAACTGCCAGCACTCATCCAAAGAAAAACCACCACACACTTCAATGCCGACGTATTTTCCGGCACGCATCGCGGCCACCGCTTGCTGAGAGTGCCATTCCCAAGGCGACGCAATGATGACAGCATCCACATTTTTATCCGCCACCAAGTTCAGGTAGTCCTGGGGGCTTTTGTCGTACACCGTGGGCTTCTTCCGGCCCTTGTCAGCAATCATTTTCAACGTATCCGCAACCATGAGCGGATCCGGATCAGCAATGGCGGTGATCTCGCAATCGTCGCGCAGCATGGCAACTTCGACATGGCTCTGGCCCCGATATCCCGTGCCAATAAAACCAAGGCGGATTTTGTCTTTGGGCTTTCCGGAAAAAATAGCGGGCGCCTCAATCGGTTGGTTTTCAGATGTTTCACTTTTCAACACCGTCGGTACCGCCAGGGCCGCACCGGCCAAGGCTGTATTTTGGAGAAAAGAACGTCGGTCAAGTTTATTCGGCATATTTTACGTAAATTTGTTCGCTGAAAGGTCTTAATAAATTTGGATTACCAAAGAACTTTCACATTTAGGTACCTTGTGCACTATTATAGCCTTTATAACCTATGACCGACTCATTCAAAAACCTCGTCCAGTCAGAAACACCTGTGCTGATTGATTTTTGGGCAACTTGGTGCGGCCCCTGCCGGGCAATGGCGCCGGTACTCGATGCACTCAAAGCAGACTTGGGAGATCGGGTACGCATCATAAAAATTGACGTCGATAAAAATACCGAACTCGCCGTTGAAATGAAAGTACTCGGCGTCCCTACCTTTATGGTGTACAAAAAAGGCGTACAATACTGGTCAGAAGCTGGTACCTTCACCAAGGAATCGCTGAAAAAAGTCGTAGAAAGTATTGAAAAACAGTAGTTTAAAAGGCTGGCTAGCCCAGCCATACAACAGATCGCACTGCGCTTTGTGCCTTTTCGTTTTCGCCATTGTTGGGTTGGGTTGTCAAGCAGACAGCACCAGTGCCCGAACAGTGAATGCTGCCGCCATGGAGTCTCCCCCGCCCAAGCTGGATCCGACGCCCGCCGTGGACACCCGTTATTTATTGGGCAAATTTAACCCGGCCTCCCATTCCGATTTCGTAAGCGTCGGCAAACCCTATTCTGACAAGGCTGGTATGCTGCTTCGAAAGGAAACATTTCAGGCATTTGAAACTATGTGGAAAGCCGCCGCGAAAGCTGGTGTCGTGCTGAAAATAATTTCTGCCACCCGCACCTTTGACCAGCAAAAAGCCATTTGGGAAGGCAAGTGGACGCGTTTTGAAAAAGAGGCTCCGTTGCCCAAAGACCGCGCCCTGAAAATCCTGGAATACTCCTCCATGCCGGGCTCCTCGCGCCACCATTGGGGCACCGATATCGACCTGAATGACCTGAATAACCCAACTTTTGAAAAAGGCGGTAAATACGAAAAAGTGTACGATTGGCTGCGCTTGCACGCCCGAGAATACGGTTTCGCGCAACCCTACACCGCTGGTCGAAGTGCCGGCTACCACGAAGAAAAATGGCACTGGAGCTACACCCCACTCAGCAAGCCGTTCCTAGAAGCATACAAAAAAAACCTCCATGAATCCGATATCACCGGATTCAAAGGCGCCGAAACCGCTTCAGAAATCGGCATCGTTCAACACTATGTTCTGGGCATCAACGCTGAATGCCAACAACTTTCTACCCAACACCATAAAACATCCAACTGACCATGGCCTATACTGAATCATCCATGATGCCCTTGGGCACGGTGGCACCAGACTTCGAGTTGCCCGACCTCCTGCATGGCGGAACCGTTCGCCTCAGCAGTATGCCCCCCGCCAAGGCAACTGTGGTGATGTTTCTCTGTAACCACTGCCCGTATGTACTGTATATTAACCCGGAAATTATTCGGTTGGTCGCGCAATACAGCCCCCTTGGCGTTTCTTTCCTGGGGATCAACAGCAACGATGCAATAGCCCATCCCGAAGATGGCCCTGAACAAATGGGGCCTCATGCAAAAACAGTAGGCTATGTATTCCCCTACCTTTACGACGAAACCCAAGAGACCGCGCGTGCCTACGATGCCGCTTGTACCCCTGATTTTTTTGTCTTCGACGGCACCATGAAACTCGCCTACCGAGGCCAACTCGACCCCAGCAGACCCAAAAGAAATCCCATCCCCTGTACCGGAGAAGACCTCCGCGCAGCCTTGGACGCTATACTGTCTGGGGGCCCCGCCAACCCAATTCAAAGACCTTCCGGCGGCTGTAATATTAAGTGGAAACAAGTGCCCGAAAAACCATAACCCTCCGCCAAAAACTTTGTTATGCACTGCTTATTACCTGTCTTTATTACTCACATCCACCCACCAATACCATCATGCGGCCTACACCCATTACCGATCAACAAATAAATGATTTCATCCTGGCAGGACTCTATGAAGACGTCCGCGAAGGCGACCATACCTCTTTGGCCACCATTGAAGCCGATAGCCGCAGCCGCGCCGTGCTTAAAATAAAAGATTATGGCGTTGTTGCCGGGGTGGAGATGGCAGAGCGCATCTTCCAACACCTCGACCCTACAGCCTCCATAACCGTCTCAAAACCCGATGGCAGCGATGCAGTGTACGGCCAAATTGCCTTTGAGGTATCCTGTAACACCCGCGCCCTGCTGCAGGCTGAACGGCTGGTTCTCAACACCATGCAACGCATGAGTGGTATTGCGACCCTGAGCAGCCGCTTCGCCTTTGAAGTCGGCGACTTGCCCGTAAAAATCCTCGATACCCGCAAAACTACCCCCCTCATCCGTTTCTTGGAAAAATGGGCTGTGAAAATTGGCGGCTGTGAAAACTACCGCTGGGGCCTCTACGACTGGATGATGATCAAAGACAACCACGTGGACGCGGCCGGCGGAATTCGCGCTGCCATAACACGTGCTCATTCCTACCAGGAACAACAAAACCTGCAACTCGACATCACGGTTGAGGTTAGAAACCTGGTGGAAGTGGAAGAGGTGCTGAACATTGGTGGCATCACCCGTATTATGTTTGACAACTTCGAACTGCCCATTCTGCACGAAGCCGTGGCCGTGGTGAATGGTCGTTTTCAAACCGAAGCTTCCGGCGGTATCAACCTGTTTAATGTGCGAAAATACGCGCAAACTGGTGTCAATTTCGTTTCCGTCGGCGCCCTTACACACTCCGCGCAACCCCTCGACCTGAGCTTGAAAATTGTTGGATAATACGCAAATGGTGAGATTGCCACCGCTGAGATAAAAAATGGACCTTTTGGCCCAGGCTCTTCGACGACCTAAGTCGTTGCGAAAATACACTTTATGAATAACGTAACGACCTGGTTGGTCGCGTCTGAAACAATAAAATAGACCCTTTGGGGCCAGACTGCGTGATACCTGAGTCGTTACCGAATAAACAAACACAAATGGACTTTTCTGAATTGGGATTACATCCCGACGTGCTGGACGGTATTGACGCACTTAATTTTAAAACAGCCACGCCCATTCAGGCGCAGGCAATCCCCCTTATTTTACAGGGCCGCGACCTCATCGGCGTCGCACAAACAGGCACCGGAAAAACAGCCGCTTTTGTCCTGCCCATCATTGACCTTATCCTCGACGAACCCGAAAGTAAGTTTATCAAAGCGCTGATCATCGTGCCCACCCGAGAACTTGCCCTGCAAATCAACAAAGCCATCGAGGCATATTCTTACTTCACCGGAACCTCTTCCATCGCGGTGTATGGCGGTGGCAGTGGCGCCGATTTTTCACAAGAAAAAACAGCCCTGACACAGGGCGTGGACATTGTGATCGCGACCCCCGGACGATTGATCTCCCACATGAGTATGGGCTATGTCAATTTTTCCAAACTCCGTTTTCTGGTGCTCGACGAAGCCGACCGCATGCTGGACATGGGTTTCCAACCCGATCTGCTGCGCATCATCGGCATCACCAACCCCAAACGACAAACCATGTTGTTCTCCGCGACCATGCCACAAGGGGTCATGAAACTCGCCAAAACAATGCTCCACGACCCGGCAACCATCAGCATCGCCTTGTCCAAACCTGCCGTGGGCGTTACACAAGGCGCTTACCTCGTCAGCGATGCCCAAAAAATCCCGCTAATGGTGGAAATTCTCAACGGCCGAGAAGGACAACGCATCATTGTTTTTGCTTCCACCAAACAGGCTGTTTCTAAGTTGTACCAAAAACTGAAAAGCAAACGATACAACGTCGCTCAGGTCAGCAGCGACCTTGAACAGGAAGAACGGGAACAAGTAATGTTGCAGTTCAGAAACCGGGTTGTTGACATCATCGTAGCCACCGATGTGCTCAGCCGTGGCATCGACATTGATGGCATCGATCTGGTTGTTAATTACGACATTCCTCGCGACGCGGAAGATTATGTGCACCGCATTGGCCGCACAGCCCGCGCAGCGCGTAAAGGCGAAGCCATCACGCTGGTATCGCCCGAAGATGGTTTTAAATTCAAAAAAATTGAAAAACTAATCGACAAAGAGGTGCCCAAGTTGGCACTTCCAGCCAGCATCGGCGCAGCGCCCACGGAGGGCTCAACACTGAGAAGCCGAGAGCCACGCCGCCCAGCATATCGGAAAGACGGGGCAAAAACCGGAGAACAAAAACGGGAGAATAAATCAAGCAAACCGCGCTGGCGCGACAAGCCGAAACCCAAGCAAGAAGGATAAATGGTGGTGCAGGAGGGGTGGGGTTTAGCGTTCCAATAGGATGCGCTTAACCAGCCCCGGACCTTCATACACCAGTCCGGTGTACACCTGCACCAAATCTGCACCCGCATCGAGTTTTTCACGCGCAGAGGCAGCCGAATCAATACCGCCCACCCCTATGATGGCAACTTCCGATCCCAGCTTTTGCCGCAAATAGCGGATGACTGCTGTCGCGCGGGCACGTACAGGCGCACCGCTGAGCCCACCCATGCCCATCTCCGCCACAGCCGAAGCTGCGGTGTGCAGTCCTTCCCTGGAAATGGTGGTATTGGTGGCAATAATGCCCGCTATTCCGGTGGCAAGCACCAAATCAGCGATGTCGTCGAGCTGACTGTCGGTCAGATCAGGCGCAATTTTAAGGAGGATGGGCTTGGAGGTTGGTTGTGCGTTGTTGCGGGCCTGCAACAAATACAGCAGGCGCATCAAGGGCTCTTTTTCCTGTAAATCACGCAGACCGGGGGTATTGGGTGAACTGACATTCACCACAAAATAATCCACCCAAGGAAAGAGTTTCGCAAAACATACCAAGTAATCCTCATCGGCAGCCTCGTTCGGGGTAGCCTTGTTCTTTCCGATGTTCCCACCAATAATCAGGCCTTCCGGAAGTCCTTTCTTGCGCAATTTTTCGAGCCGCGCGGCGAGGGCGTCCAAGCCTTCGTTGTTGAATCCCATGCGGTTGATGAGCGCGCGGTCTGCCGGCAAGCGGAACAACCGCGGGCGAAAATTGCCCTCCTGCGGCACCGGCGTCACCGTGCCCACTTCAATGAAACCAAAGCCCAAACAGGCAAGGCCTTCAATGTGTTTCCCATCTTTGTCGAAACCCGCCGCCAAACCAACCGGGTTCGGGAACGTGAGTCCAATGACTTTTCGGGCCAATTGCGCATCCTTTACACAGAATAAACGGGCCAATAACCACCGCGTGGGCGGGAAAGATGCCGCGAGGTCTAAGAAAAAAACGGTGATACGGTGTGCTTTCTCCGGAGAAAAAGCAAAAAGGAACGGCTTGAGTAGGTGGTACACAGCGAAAAGAGGATGGTGGGTGAGCGTAAAAAAAATCGCAACTGGTTGGGTAGTCGCATCTGACAAAACATGGGCCTTTTTGGGTCAGACGGCGTGCCCCCTAACCAGTTACAAACATTTAACAACGAAAGTAGCGTCGTTTGGCGCAAAAATACAACCATGTTTTATTAAACCATCGGAAGATTCCCCAACTTTGCCCGGTAACATCTTTTCACTTCTCTTCGTCACATATGAAACTATTGGAAGGCAAAATAGCGTTGATCACCGGCGGCTCCCGCGGTATTGGTGAAGCATTGGTACGCAAATTCACAGAACAAGGCGCAAAAGTGGCCTTCACATACGTGTCCGCCGGGTCCGCCGCCAAAGCGGAGGCCCTGGCGGCCGAACTGGGCGGCAGCACCAAGGCTTATCAGAGCGATGCCGGCAATTACACTCAAGCCGAAGCACTGATCTCCCAGGTGGTGGCCGACTTCGGAAAACTAGACATCGTCGTCAACAATGCCGGCATTACCCGCGATACGCTCATGCTCCGTATGACAGAGCAACAGTGGGACGAGGTGATCCAAACCAACCTTAAATCAGTGTTCAACATCACCAAACACGCACTTAAACCCATGATTCGCACGGGTGGCAGTATCATCAACATGAGCTCGGTGGTGGGTGTTTTCGGCCAACAAGGACAAGCAAACTACGCAGCTTCCAAAGCCGGAATCATCGGATTTTCTAAATCAATCGCGAAAGAATACGGATCCCGCGGCATTCGCTGCAATGCCGTGGCGCCCGGCTTCATCGCCACAGAAATGACCGATGCCCTCGACGAAAAAACCAAGGAAGGCTACCTCGCTTCCATCCCACTCAAACGACTCGGCTCTGGCGACAATGTGGCCAATACCTGTATTTTCCTCGCTTCCGATATGGGGGCGTACGTTACGGGACAGGTGATTTCGGTTTGTGGCGGCTTAAACTGCTGAGAAAACGCGGTGCGCACTTCAAAATGCCGGTAATTCCTCCAGATATTGAAAACTTGCGTGCTCAAAATCCAGGGCGCAACAATAGGTGTTTAGGCCATTTGTAGCAACAAGAAAGGGTGCCTTCAGACACAGGTTGTAACGTGCCACTTGTTCAAAGGTCGCCTGCGAAAGGCGCACCTTGGGTGATTTACATTCCACCACCAACCACGGCTTTACATCAGCATCAAACACAACAATGTCACAGCGTTTTTTCAGGCCATTCACTTCAATGCCAATTTCTGATCGGATGCGGTGCAGCGGGCATTTTTTTTCATCCAACAAATACAGGAGCACCAATTGACGCAGTAGCTCTTCGGGAGTGAGTACGACCTCTTTCTTGCGTATGGGATCAAATACATAGGTTGTTTCGCCCGACTTGGTGAGGCGAAGTTTGGGTTGAAATTGAAGAAAATCAAGTTCGAGAAGCACGCAGTTGTTGGGTTATGTTGTAACTGGTTAGGTGGCACGCTGTCTGGCCCAAAAAGGCCCATTTTTTTGTCTCAGACGCGACCACGCTAACCAGTTGCGTTATGTTTTAGGTTGCACCGTTTTTGGATGGACGTATTCCGGCGTAACAGGTTGTAAGTGGTTGGGTAGCGTACCACCCAACCACTTACAACCTGTTACGATTCTTTTCTCCGTATTTTTACCTGAATGGCGCGTTCTATGGGCACTTCAGACACCAGGATGAGGTAGCCTCCGCCACCGGCGCCGCTGAGTTTCCAACCGAGGGCCTTTTCTTGGTACTGTGCGATCATGTCAAAAATGCCCTCGTCCACCATATTGGGGAACATGGCAATTTGCGCCTCAAAGGACTGTCTGAAAAACTGCCCAAATGCCTTTGTGTCCATGCTCAAAATCGCCTCCCAACAACCCGTAGCGGCTTCCGCCAAGGCCCTAGCGCCAGCTTCCGAAATGTTGGTGTCTGCCAGCACATCATACGAATGCATGCGTGGGCCGAGGGTCACCAGGTACAAGTGGTTTTCCAGCCATGTCAATACCGCTTCCTCGTGCACTGCATGCAGCTTTTCCGGCCAATATTGACCGGCATAATCAGCGCGATTCAGCCCAGGCACAACGATGCCGATTGAATCCTGTGACCCTGCAATTTCTTTGGTTCCCGGTGGGTTGTCAAACGCAAAAAGCAATTTGGCCATTTGCTCGGGATCGCCGGGAGGCAATGCGGTGCGCCAAAGTTCGATCGCTTTCTTCCGGGTACTGGTGGCCATTCCGCTCCGGTAGTTAAAATCTTGTGTCGGCTCAATGCTGACCGTGAGCACAGGCCCGGGATACTTTTCCGATACCCAAGGCTGATCCAGCCACCCGCCTGCAAGGTCTATTCGATACGGAATGGTGCATACTTCGCGCAGCGATGTCGTGCTCCTGGTTGGCAGGTTGGCCGAAGGCAAGCGGCGCGACACCCGGTAATCGATGCCGCGCGCCAAGCACAATGCTTCCTTCGCAGGGGTATGGCCGTCTTCATTCACAAAAAATATTTCAGGCGCTATGTTGTCCATTTCAGACAAGAAATCGAGGATACCAGAACCACCGTTGACGTGTACCGCCCGCACACAAGACAGTGCCTCCAGCATAAACCGCCGCTCGTCCTGAGCGTTGACCGGGCGACGTCCTTTCAGACCCAACACGGTTTCGTCGGAACCGATGCAAACGTGCAAAGCACCAAATTGAGCCGCTTCCTGCAAAAATGCCACGTGCCCGCTGTGCAACAGGTCGAAACAACCTGTGACCATCACTTTTTTTTCCATGATTTCAACCAATCATTGTGTTTGATTCCTCCTCTACCGTCAGAAAGTCGGATACCAACCATTTCTTTTGTTGCAAAAATAGCAAAGCTACCCGACCTTTCCGCAATAGAAATTATATCTATCAGTCAAAAGGAGCCATTAACCCTGTTTTGTTCGGGGTTGATGGGTATTCCTGCCAATCCCACACGTAAAGCATGTTGATCGACCAGCCACCCTTGCTAAGATTTTTTCCCCTACTACTTTTGAGCGGCGTGGTCGCGCTTTCTTGCTTTTTAAAATTCAATGGTATAGACGGGGTAGAAGATCCGGAGTGCCAGCGTGCCAGCGTGGCCATATTCAACCATTGGCAGGGAACCGCAGGGAAATACGAAAGCGCACACGCTTACAATCAGATTTATGCGTTTTTGGGGGCAATGCTTCAGTATTTGTTCAAGCAGCCCAATATGGCACTGCAGGTGGTTTCTTGGCTTGCTTTTGCGGTATCTGGCTGGTTGGTGGAACGAATCGTGGCAACCTTGGCACATGGAAGCCGTACCGACAGTCGAATGTCCTTTGTTTTTCTGGGTTGGGTGTTGGCGCCAGTTGTCGTGGCGTCAGGGTTGGGTGTGGGAGGCGCTTTATTGGAAATGACGACTGTTTTGTCAGCCTTCCTTTTTGGGTTGCGTTGCGTAGAACAAACGCGGGCAAGCGATATTGTTTGGGTGGCCCTGTTCACCCTACTGAGCGTGATCATGCGGCCAATATTGGCGGGCTTGCTGTTGCCCCTGGCCTTGGTGAGCGGATGGTGGTTGGTGAAACGGCGAGAATGGAACTGGTTGTCCGCAGCCATCTTGGTCGGAACAGCAGTGGGGGCGATGGTCGCGTACGACAGCGATCACTGGATGTACCATGTCGATGGTAGGGCCCTACAAAATTGGTCGCCTGCACATTTTTTCCAACGTTCATTTGACACAGAAAATGGGATTTCCCGGCACTTGCTTCCCAATGTGGTATTCCTCTTGTTTCCAATCATGCACCCGGGTTTTTGTTTGCTGCTGCCAGGATTGCTGCTGTTGGCGAAAAAAACAGATCTGACCTTGCCAGCGAAAAAAACGGTATTATTTGCCTTATGCGCCTACTCCATGGTGATCGGTGGATTGCCGCAACAACCAATAGGTACCCTAATGCCCAGCTATGCAATGGTCTTGTTCTTGCTGTTTCCCGCTTGGGATCGGTTCTATTGTTACGGATTATACTTTCTTAAGAAACATACTCGGATCCTGCTTTTTGTCGCCTTGTTGCTGCA
>CAIZLM010000108.1 GCA_903933805.1 uncultured Bacteroidota bacterium
CCAAACGGGAACGCGTCAACGCGGTCTCGTGGCAAGCCGGTGTTTTCGCCGCCCTATAATCGTCCCAGAAATACAAAGTAACTGGTTAGCTTGGTTGCGTCTGAGACAACAAAGAGGCCACTTTTTGCCATACGAAGCGGATTTTTGTAGGCCGAAGCAGCGCTACGGTCAAAAAAAAAATCTGCGAAGTATGGCGGAAAATGGGCCTTTTTTGGCCAGACAGCGTGCCACCTAACCAGTTACAATACAAAAAGCACCTACAAAAAAGTGGTCCTTGTTGGACCATACAGCGTGCCACCTGACCCGTTAACAGCAATCAACCGTTGGAATTGATGATGGTGGCTTCTACCCTTTGATTTTTCCGTCTGCCTTCCGCCGTGGTATTGGGCAATATTGGCTTCGTCCAGCCGTATCCTTTGAACTGAACACGATTAGCAGGTATTCCATTGGAAATGAGCCAATTGGCCACTGATTTGGCACGGTTGGTGGAAAGCTCCAAAGCAAAAGCATCGTTGGGCCACATCTGATTGTTGGTATGGCCTCCAACTTCAATGACAATATCGGTTCGTTTGCGCAGAAAAGCCAGTAATTCAGCCAATTGGGTTTCACTTTCAGCCTTCAACTCATATTTGTTGGCTTCAAAATATACTTTTTCAAGTCGGTACACCACGTTCTTTTTGGCATTTTTCCCAATGGTAACCGCGGGTGCTTCTGTCACTGAAGCCGTACTGGAACTGCTGCTGTTGTTGGATTTTGAGGGGGTTGTCGTATTCTTTTTGGTGGGCGTAGCGGCTGTTACGGCCTGCGTTTCCTTTTTTTCCGGCATCTTGTCAGCTCCACATACAACTGGTTTTATGGCTGAAAGATTGTCAATCAAAACGTGGCCATTGTAGGGAAACAAAACGGGTGTCTTAAAATAAGCTTCAATCACAATAAAGGAATAGCTGCCCTTGGTTGGGCTCAGGCGAAAATTGTATCCAACCCACCTGGAGTGGTTGATGATCGTAGATTTGGCGAGCAACTCCCCACGATCACAGTAACCATTGCCGCCGTAAATACGTACGATAACAGGCGTGGCAAAATCAACAACATCAGCCGACAAGGGACTTTTACTGAGGTATTTGGGCGCTTTCGACAAATCCATGCTCAATTCGTAGCACTGATTGACCTCCATGGGGCGTATGAGGCGCTGGCCCACGGCCTCCCACGTTTCATTGTCCCGAACCACCAATCCGAGATAACTCGATCCATGTTTCGGTGGGGTTGAAACCTCCCAAAATCCCGGCTGAACATCCGGCGGACTGTCCCGCATTTGCCCACAATCAAACCATCCGGAAGGGGTAGAACTGCTCCTCGGAATATCTTCAAATGAAGGATTTGTGAGCACAATGGGTAATTCTTTTTGTGCAAGCAAGCCAAATGGCATTGACAGCACCACGGACAAAATTGTTAATTGAGGTCTCAAAGTCATCGTATTTTTTTTAAAACTGGTTAGCATGGCACGCTGTCTAGCAAAAAATGGCCCATTTTTTTGTCTCAGACGCGACCACCTTATCAGTTACTACTATTACTAATTCGTGGTCGGAGTGCTACTGCTTTTTTATAGCTGGCATGGTATTGACGCTTTACACTTGCGTAATAACGTCAAAATTGAGGCTTTTAATCTACAAGTTGAATGAAATAATTCAAATTACATCGACAAATTATACAGGAGGGCAACCTTTCCAGTACCAAAACAACCCGCCAACAAAATTGATCACCGCAAGCCCCATAAAAGTCATTTATGAGATGGTGTACCGCAAATATTTTATCGTCTTGCCTGCCAACAGGTGTTTCCCCTCGTACAGGGTCTTTATTCCCAATTCCGGCATTGGCAACATTCCGGCATAAATGTCCAAATGCTGCTCCATCAAGACACACCGAGGATCGGATTCGATAACCCCTAGGGTAAAACGTATCAAGTCATCGTCATCGTGTTTCAGGTGTATTTGTCCACCTTTTAACAAAATTTGTCGGTATTTTTCAAGAAAATAGTCAGACGTAAGCCGACGATTCGACTTGCTTGGTCGTGGGAATGGGTCACAAAAGGTGATCCAAATCTCATTTACTTCGTTTTCCGCGAAAAATTGATCGATGATTTCAATCCGGGTGCGTACAAATGCCACATTTCCCAAACCCTCCTTCAATGCATCTTTTGCGCCCGCATGAAGTCGATTGCCCTTTATATCCACCCCAATGAAATTGCGGTTTGGAAATTGTCGCGCCATGCCGACGGTGTACTCGCCGCCCCCACAGGCCAACTCAAGCGTGATGGGAAAGTCGTTCTTAAAATGCTTTTCATTCCAGTGTCCCTTAAGTTCGACATTTTCCATCCCAACCCCGACAAGAAATGGGCGTTGAACGTCGTAACACTCATATACGTTGGGAAAGGAAAGCACCTCAGCAAATTTTCGGAGTTTGTTTTTACGTGACACAGGAACAAAGATTCTTAATGGATAAAAAGGTGTTTTCAGGAAGCAACGCCACGCCCAAGCAACAAAACCCTTCGGTTTGAAGTTCGACGTGCAACAGGGATGGTGCCGGATTGGGTCATGATCTACCGAAGTTGCCCAGCATAAAACGACACAACCAGTGCTGTGGCACAGTGCGTGACCCGAAATGGCCATTTTTTTGTCTCCGACGCGACCAACCAACCAGTTACAAGACGAAATATGCTGCAAATGTCGTTTTTTTTGTGAATACCCCGGCTGATGTGTACGTTTGTGGAAATGATTTGTATGAATATTCGATTTTTTGCCGCTTTTACTGCAATTTTTGTTGTTTCTATCCCTTTTTTATTTGCGCAGCATTTCTCTTTTGGCGCTGATCTTTCTTACGTCAACGAAATGGAAGATTGTGGCGTTTCGTACAAGGAATCGGGAGTGGAAAAAGATGTGTATCATATTTTTTCAGACAATGGATGCAATTTGGTCAGACTAAGACTCTGGCACACGCCTTCTTGGTATGATACGCTGAATGCAGGAAATCGTTACGCCGACTTTAATGATGTTCGAAAGAGCATCAAGCGCGCCAAAGCGCGAAATATGCAGGTATTGCTTGATTTTCACTTGTCTGACTTTTGGGCCGACCCCAATCGGCAAATTTGTCCGCAAGCCTGGCTTGGCGTCGTAAACAACCTTCCGATCCTCAAAGATTCGCTCTATCGGTATATTTCACAAACGCTGACAAGGCTAGATTCCGAAGGTTTATTGCCAGAAATGGTACAAATTGGCAATGAAACCAACCGAGGCATCATGCTTTCTCCCGCAGTGGATGCCGCCGGGTGGTCGCTCGACTGGAACCGGAACAGTCAGCTGTTCAACGCGGCAATTCAGGCGGTGCGCGATGTGGAAACCTCCAGCGGCAAGGCGGTGAAGGTCGCATTGCACCTTGCTGGTCCTGCCGATGCCGGTTGGCTTTTACAGGGTTTTTGGAGCCACGGCGTCGTCGATTTTGATGTCATTGGTCTTTCCTATTATTGGGCGTGGCACATGCCAACCTCCATCTCAGATGCTGCCAATGTGGTGGCCCAACTCCGGCAGCAATATCCCGGCAAGGAAGTCATGATTTTTGAAACGGGGTATATTTGGACCAACCAATCCAATGACAACGCGGCCAACATCATCACGCAAGTGCATCCGGACTACGCACCCGCCAGTCCCGACAACCAACGGCGTTGGTTGGTTGATATGACACAAGCGGTCATCAACCAAGGCGCCAGCGGCGTGGTTTACTGGGAGCCAGCCTGGGTTTCATCCACTTGCTGGACACCTTGGGGACATGGATCCCACCAAGAACATGCCACTTTCTTTGACTTTCAGCGCAATATGTTGCCAACGGGCGGTATGAAATGGATGCAGCATCCCTATGAAAATTTGGTGTCTGCTACAACGCCAAATGACAACCTCAACCTGGAAGTCACCGTCAACAACAGCCATCACACCTTAGACGTTCGCATCAACCAGGCTCCGGGATCGCATGATCTTTCCATTCAACTGATGAATATGGCGGGAAATGTACTGGCCACTGAAAAAATCAGCGTGTCCAGTGACGGCCTTACACGGATTGAAATTCCACTGCCGGACCTTGTCCCGGGCATCTATTACGCCGTGCTGTTAGAAGGCAACAAGGTGTTGGGCATGCGTGGATTCGCCTTGACACAAAAGTAATGTCGCGGTTTGTTGGACGCATCTAAGTGTTAATAATGGGTCTTTTGGGTAACCCATTACAATGCAATTAAGCCACCGTCGCCTCGCTTTGCATGCGTTGAATTTTCACGACAGAAATCGCAATCAAGCTGATGACAAAAAAAACAGCCAACGCCATGACGCTGCTCCGCATGCCACCCGTCATTTGCTCCACAAATCCAAACGTAAACGTACCTACAACCGTCGATACCTTGTCCATCACATCATAAAAACTAAAATAGGAAGCCGTGTCAGGCGTATCCTTGGGAATTAGTTTGGCATATGTACTCCTGGAAAGCGATTGGGTGCCCCCCATTACAAGCCCCACAGCAACCGCCAATACATAAAAATCGGTGCCCGTTTGTACAAAATACCCCACCATACAAATGACGGTCCATATCGCCAACATGATGACCAGGGAAAATTTATTGCCCCATTTCCCCGATATTTTAGAAAACAGTATGGCGCCGCCGATGGCCACGATTTGAAGGATCAACACCAAAAAAATAAGGCCTGACGTTGTAAATTTTAGTTCTTTTTCTGCGAATGTTGACGCCAAGAAAAGTACCGCCTGTACCCCTGCATTGAAACAAAAAAAGGCGCCGAGGTAGGAACGCGTATTGGCATCACGGCGCAGATTGCGCCAGGCCTTTCGCAATTCTGTGTAACCCTTTACCAATAAGTGCTTCGTTTCACCTTGCGGCAAATCGTCGGGGAGCCTGTTAAACGAAATCTGGGAAAACAACAGCCACCACAACCCTACCATGACAAATGCCGTAGGCACAGCCTTCAACCCATCTGAAAAACCAAACCACCCGTAATTCATGATCACAACCAAGTTGATCAA
>CAIZLM010000109.1 GCA_903933805.1 uncultured Bacteroidota bacterium
AATACCGTCAGCGCCGTAGTCCCAGCGCAACTTCAGGCCCGTGCTCGTGAACGTGCCCGATCCCGCGCTGCTCCGGTACACAAAGGCGCCGATGCCGGGGTTGGTCGTCGCATTAAACGCGGCGTTGTCGTCCACCAGCCCTACCGTGATGTCGGCAGCCGTGCCCGTGCCGGCTACGTGGCCCGTGTTGTGTAAATTGGCAGGCAGCCACTCGCCGCCACTGACCCGGTATTTGACGAATACCCAAGCAGCGTCCCAGTTGGAGGCGCCACTGCTCAGCCGCCAGGAATTCTCCCAACTCAGATCAAACGTGACAAAGTCGTAACCGTCGGCAGCGCTTCCAGTGCTGAGGACTGGGCTACTCACCGTGATGTTGTTGGCAAGCATGGGCCGGCAAAAGGCTGCCAGGAGTACTGATAGGAATGCTAGCCTTCGGACGATTGGAAAGAATAAGGTATTGAACCTACTGCGTGATAAGGAAGAATTCATGAGATAAGCATTTTGAAAATTAACAATTGAGAACTGCGGCAAAACTACTTTGGGGCCCCACGGCCCGCCGCCAGCACTTTGGAGAGAATCGTCAATTAGGCGGATAAAATAGAAATTTTGGTAGAAAATCGTCCGTAAAACACGAAAGGCAGCCGATGTGGCTGCCTTTAAAAGCGTAGATTTGGTTGCTGTGTAGTCGAATCTTGTACGCTATGGATTGGGGAAATAGGTCGCAATGGACTTTCCGAAGCGTCTGGTGTACTGCTGAGAAAAATACTTTTGATCCCGCATTCCAACCGCATCGACAACCGCTTTCACCGTTTCAAATTGCCCACCTTCCAAATAAAAGCGGGCCTGTTGCAAGCGAGCCTCTTGGACGTATTGGTTGGGGGTCATCCCGGTGAGCAGCTTAATTTGCTGGTAAAATGTGGTGCGGTTGATCATCATGGTTTGAGCCAACTTGTCCACCGAAAAATTAACATCGGATAAACCTGCGTAAACAGCCTTTTCCATGCCAACAACCCAGGCAATGTCCGCTTTGCTGAGGTGACTGGGCACCTCAGGGCGTCCAAGTTGTCCAATTTCAGACGCATATCTCTCCCTGGTCCTCTTGCGGAACAGCAGTGTCTGAACGACTTGTAGCAGCACCTCCGACTGAATAGGTTTGGTCAAATAATCATCTACCCCAAGCCGCATGGCATCCAATTTGATCTCGGGTCCACTTCGGGCCGTCAGGAATACAATGGGTATTTGTGCAAATATTTCAACGGCTTTGAGTTGCGCGACAAACTGAAGACCGTCCATGGTAGGCATCATGATATCACACAGAATAAGATCAGGCAACGGATTTTGGGCCATGTACGATATCGCTTCTGCTCCATTGAATACGCCAAAGACATCATACGACTGCTGTAACGTCATTTTCAGCATGTACTGAAAATCAGGATGATCTTCCACCAACAATATTCTTTGTTTGAGGAAGTGTTTTGCCGTATTGCGGGCCTCTGGCAATTGAGGCACTTGGTGGTGCTGGTCAGGAGCAACCGGTATTGGCTGCACCGGGCTTCCCAAGGGTGGCGCACTGGGAAATTCTACATAAAACACACTGCCTGATGCTCCACCTTCCACCCATATTTGGCCGTTCATTAATTCCGTCAATTCTTTGGCAAGCGCCAGACCAATACCGGAGCCTCCCTCCGTCGGAGCACCGGGCAATTGTGTTTGGTAATAGCGCTCGAATATATGGGGCAAATCCAGTGGGTGTATACCCTTGCCGGTATCTTTCACGGAAACCACCACCTTTTGTGCCTTATTTTCTATACAGACTGTGATACGGCCATTGGTGTCCGTAAATTTTACGGCGTTGGAAAGCAGGTTCCCGATGACGATACCAAGATAATCTTTGTCAACTTGCAGGTGGTCAATATTTGATTTATTAGAAATATAGGTAATTTTTATGCCTTTGTTCTGGGCGATGATCTTGTAATCTTCGACCAGTGGACCAACAATGTCATCTGCCATCAACCGAACGATGGCCATCTGATTGTTCAACTTTTCTGCTTTTGAAAAGTATAAAATTTGATTGACCATTTTCAGCAGGTACTGCGTGTTTCGGTTGGCCACGGACAGCAGCTCCTTGTGTTGACGTTCGGAATATTTTCCTGTTTGAATATTATTCACCACGCCCAATATTAAGGCAATGGGTGTTCTAAGTTCGTGGGTAACATTGGCAAAAAAACGGGACTTTTCTTCTGCCATTTTGGATATCTGTTCCGACTGTTGCTCGATGAGACGTTTTGCTTGGGAGATATGCCGGGTCCTGTTGACCACTGCTCTCTCCAACTCCAACTGTTGCATCCGAAAACGCCTCACACGATATTGATATAGTGCCGTGAGTACTGCTACCAAAAAAAGCATCGAAATGGCCAAAAACCATCCCCTAAGGTAAATGGGGGCGGGCGCGTCTATTTGAATACGACATTCCCGGGGTAAAAAACCATTCGTACTTCGCGCGCGCACCACAAGGGTATATTTTCCAAAAGGCAACCCCGCCAACTGGATTTCAGGTGATTTGGAACTCAACCAATTGTCAAATAAACCCTCTATTCTGTAACTGTATTCAATTTTTTTGGACTCCGAATAATCCGACATCGCAAAATCAAGTTTGAGGTACCTGTCATTCGGATTTATGGTGATTAAACCATCTTGGTAGAAAGAGGACAGCATCTGCTCCTCTTTTTGCGTTGTGGATGAAAAAAGCACTGCTTTTGTCAGAAAAACGGACGCGTTGGAAGCGACCTCAAATTCTTGACAAAAATCACGGGGGTGAAACATAGTGACCCCATTCAAACTACCGAAAAATATCGTCCCGTCGGCAGCCTTACAATGTGAAATTCTATTGAATTCTTGGTGGGTGATGCCATCGCGGGTGGTGTAATAACGAACCTTTTCCGTTTCCACCTGAAACTGTCCTATGCCGCCGTTACAACTAAACCATAAAAAACCATAATCATCCCTGTAAACAGCGTATAAATTGTCATTTAACAAGGCATCTCGGCTAGAATACCACCTGGTTGACCAAAAATCTGGGTTCCAATGGATCAATCCATTCGTGGATGCAATCCAGAAACCACCCATTCCATCTTCACAAAGGCTCCTTAAATCGTCGCAGGGAAGAAAAAAACGTCCTTTCCCATTTTTCCGATACCAAGCAACCACACCCTCCTCATAATTGACTTCAAACAAACCAAAATTGGTGACAAGCAGCATTGATTTACCGCCTGCTTTTTCATAAAATTGATATACGTCAGCATGCTGCAGTACATCGAAACCGTTGTACTGAATGTCTTGGCGAATCTCCCCACTGATCTTGTCATAGTACAAAATTTTTAGGTTATTGCCAAGCCAAACGCGGTCCCTTCGAGGTAGAATGGACCAAATGATACCCGTCTCTGAAAATTTTGGCGTGTATATTGGTCTGTTTTCATGGGTCTTCAAATCATACCGAAACAAGCCTGATAAGGCAAGTAACAACGTTCCGTCTTGGTCCTCTGCCAATGCATAGTTCCCAGCTCCTCTATCATTCAAAATTACCTGGGCTTTGTTTGTAGCCTTGTCATAGAAAAATAAATCCGCCCCTGCATTGATGTAAAATTTTCCATTGCTGTGTTCAATAATACCCCGACAGGGTCTTTCGGGAATATTGGACAGTACCTTCGGGTCCTTCCAAATTATTTTTCGAAATTTGGAAGGCGAAACCGATACCTTGAAGAGCCCACCTATTGTTGAAACCCACGCTTGATGGTTTTTGTCCATCAAAATCTGAAAAGCAACTTTTGGCTTTACCAGCCCCTGGTATTGTAAAAAATGACAAATCAAGCCTTTGGATGGATGCCACAACATCAGCCCACCCCGATTAATCATCCATATAATCTCTTTTTCAGCATCTATGCCAATGCCATTCTCTTTCCACGATTCGTCAGGAATATACCCCTTTACCACCGTGTCAATACGCTTGTATTCGGCAGTTTTAAAGGGTTCAAGTCTGGCAAAACTGCTGTGGCCAATGCTCCAAATAGCCCCGTCTCGCGCCGGCACTGAAATGTGCGTAATATCGGGGGATACAAAACGACAGGACAAACCTGTGTAATCGACTGCCGTAAAAACAGGCGCCATACCAACGGGATCTTGGGGGCTTATCCATATATATTTATCATTGTTTACGCTGTTGCAGAATAAAAACTTCTTACTGTCACAGGTGTAAATCAACTTTGATTCCCCTTTGGAGCTTATTTGCCACAAACCTCCAGCTTCATCACAGATCAACAAGGATTGGTCAGGGCCCAAGGCCAGGTCAAAAACAGGCCCTTTTAGCCCATCAAAGGGCTGAGGCAAGCCCTCCTTCACCGCATTGGTGTAAATATTAATCAATGTATATTGTACCTCAAAAAGACCTTGTATTCGAATCCAAAGATTGCCCTGCATGTCTTCAAAACAAATCCGCGTACTGCAGGATTGGCTGGTAGAGGGCAGGTTTAGTATGGTATTAAAACTAACACCATCAAAAAAAACAAGCCCTCTCTCGTCTATAAGCCAAATAGATCCTCGACTATCCTCAAATGACTGAAAAACATGGTTGTTTGGTAAACCCGTATCGGTATCGTAGAGAACAACATCAATGTTAGCATCAGATTGCGCGAACAGTACGCAACTACCCAATACCATGCATGCGAAAAGCAAAACAGGGAAAATGATGCTCAAACGAAAGGTGCTATTTGGCATGAGGTATTCAAGCGCTGGGTAATGCTGGTATGATCTTTGAAAAACCAAAGGGGATACTGCTAGGGTAAAAAAAGCGTGCGTGGTGGTGGTTGCGTCTGAAAAAATTTCGGTTAAAACCCCTGATCTATTCCTACTGTCAGCAAAAGCTTGGACAAAAGTAATGCGTATTTTTTTGTAACTGGTTAGCGTGGTCGTATCTGAGACAAAAAAGTGGCCATTTTTTGCCCGACAGCGTGGCAATAACCCGTTACTCATTTATTGCGCAGGAAGGACCTTGACTCCGCAGGGTAGCGCAATAAAGAAAGTCGCTGTACAAGGGGTGGGATAATTGTCGAAGCGAACTACTTTTGCAACAACAAACAGCGTTCTGCTGTTTATGCCTATCGACAGCGTTCTTTTGACGCTTGGGGAACCATGACGAATTAACAAGCCCATGTTCATCGAAGTTTTTAAAAGTAAAATACACCGGGTAAAGGTCACGCAGGCCGACCTGAATTACATCGGCAGTATTACGATTGACGAAGACCTGCTCGAAGCCGCCAATATTTTGGAAGGCGAGAAGGTGCAAATCGTCAACAACAACAACGGCGAGCGCTTTGAAACTTACACCATCCGCGGGGAGCGTGGCAGTGGGGTTATTTGCCTCAATGGTGCTGCCGCTCGGCGGGTGCAGGTGGGCGACATTGTCATCATCATCTCTTATGCATACATGACGCCAGAAGAGGCCAAAGCATTCCGCCCGATTGCTGTGTTTCCAGATGACAACAACCGATTGGTCAGGGGAGCAAACACAGGGGCATAAAAAAAGGCCGCATGGTGCGGCCCTTCTTAACTTATATGTTGTACTGTCTTCTGTACGCCCACTACACAGAAAAACTCTCTCCACAGCCGCAGGTTCGTGTGGCGTTGGGGTTGTTGAACGTAAAACCCTTGCCCTCCAAACCGCCCGAGAACTCCATGGTCGTGTTAAAAAGGTACAAAAAGCTTTTCAGGTCGGTGACAACTTTAACCCCATTGTCTTCGAATACCTGGTCTGATGGCTTCGACTCGTTGTCGAAATCCATTTTATACGACAACCCGGAACAGCCCCCTGAGGTAACGCTGACGCGGATGAAGAAGTCTTCGGCTATTTTACCCGATTGCCTGACTTCCTGAATTTTATGCTTGGCGCTTTCTGCTACGTAAATCATAGTGCCGAACAAGAATGGGATAAAAGATGGTGAATAGTGTTGTTGGTTGGGAACGACGATCAGGCGGTTGCAACGGCTGTTCCTTCGGTGATGCCATTTTTCTGACGGTAATCGCTGATGGCCGCTTTGATGGCGTCCTCTGCCAATACAGAGCAGTGGATTTTCACGGGTGGCAAGGCGAGTTCCTCCACAATGTCCATGTTGTCAATTTTAGCGGCTTCGTCGAGGCTTTTTCCCTTGAGCCACTCGGTGGCCAACGACGAGGATGCAATGGCTGAGCCACAGCCAAACGTCTTGAATTTCGCATCGCGAATGACCCCGGTTTCTTCATCCACCTCAATTTGAAGGCGCATAACGTCGCCACATTCAGGTGCTCCGACCAAGCCTGTTCCGACATTTTTTGCTTCTTTGTTCAATACGCCAACATTGCGTGGATTGTTGAAGTGTTCGAGTACTTTTTCTGAGTATGCCATTTTTATTGGAGAGATTGAGATTTTTTAAAACAGTTGTTTTTTGTACCTGTTTGTGTGGCGCGCTGTCTGGCCAAAAAAGGCCCACTTTTTGTCTAAGAGGCGACCACCCAACCAGTTACTTTTTTTTAAAAATTGAATATAAAAAGCCCGTCACCGTGTAGTAGATACGGTATAACAGCTTTGCAAAAGGATCAGGAGGACTTTGTATTGGCATAGTGAACGTGTAGCTTAACATGAAAACAATGGCACCAAAAAACATCCGGACTTTGGCAAAATACCTTCATCAATGGGCAGCCCAATCAATTTTTGTGAGGTCCACGCCGTCCAAGTACATTTCCCATATTGGCGAAAGTTCCCGCATGTGATTAACACCGTTGGCAACGAGGGCAATGGCTTCATCAACTTCTTCTTCTGTGGTAAAACGCCCGAGGGAAAAACGGATACTGGAGTGCGCCAGATCGTCGCCTAAGCCCATGCCAACCAATACATAAGAGGGTTCCAAGGACGCTGACGTACAGGCAGACCCGGAAGAAACAGCAATGTTCTGGTTGAATGTCATCATAAGCCCCTCTCCCTCGACGTGTTTGAAGGAGATATTTGCCACGTGTGGCATACGGCTGCTTTCATTGCCATTGACTTTTGTCTCATCAAGTTTGGTCAGTTCTGTTTGCAAATGGTCCCGGAGTTTGCTCAGACGCGCAGCATCTTGGTCCATTTCCAGGCGGGCAATTTCAGCAGCTTTACCGAAACCAACAATACCCGGAACATTCAGTGTGCCGGAACGCATACCGCGTTCGTGGCCGCCACCGTCCATCTGTGCGGTAACTTTCACCCGGGGATTTTTTCGGCTAACGTAAAGTGCGCCGACGCCCTTGGGGCCATACATTTTGTGGGCGGTGAAAGAAATCAAGTGTACGCCGGTTTCACGCGGGTGGGTAACGATTTTGCCAACCGCCTGTGTGGCGTCTGAATGGAACAACACACCGTGCTTTTCGCAAATTTGGGCAATTTCGCGCATGGGCTGGATCACACCCGTTTCGTTGTTGGCCCACATCAACGACACCAAGATGGTGGTTGGTTTGATAGCAGCTTCTAGATCAGTCAAACTGACGAGCCCGTCTTCCTGCACCTTCAGATAGGTAATTTCAGCACCTGCTTTTTCAAGGTGCTTACAGGTATCCAGAATGGCCTTGTGCTCTGTTTCAGCGGTGATGATGTGATTGCCCTTTTTAGCATACATCTCGAAAACACCTTTCAGTGCAAGGTTATTGCTCTCGGTTGCGCCGGAGGTAAAAATAATTTCTTTGTCTTCCACACCAAGAAGTTGGGCAATCTGATCCCGTGCATAATCAACGGCGTCTTCCGCTTCCCAGCCAAAATGGTGGCTTCTACTGGCGGCGTTGCCGTGTTTTTCGTAGAAATATGGGATCATTGTTTCCACCACCCGAGGGTCGCAAGGAGTGGTCGAATTGTTGTCAAGGTATATAAGTCGGCGTTGGCTCATGATCTTATTTAGATTTAATCAATTGCAAAGGTAAACAGGCTCGTTGGAAAAAAGGTTTTAAATTTTGGTATGAATTTCGAGAAAGAATACGTTGCATGTCGTAACGAGAAATTCTACTTTTGCATTGCCATGCCAAACAACGAATTATTATCCGCCTTTAAACCTGTTACCAAAGCCGAGTGGCTCCAACAGATCGCCAAAGATGTGCGCGATACCCCGCTAGAAGTATTTGACTGGAATATCGATGGTGACTTAAGCCTATCGCCCTTTGTACACGCCGAAGATTTTTCCACGCCGCCACAACCGCTGTGGGAGACCCGGAAAGGGTGGGAAATTGTGGAGTTGATTGAAGTTAAAGACAGCATTTCCGCCAATGCACAAGCAATAGAGGCCCTGGAGGGTGGTGCCGAAGGAATACAGTGGTTGTATGAAACGGCCCCCGATTTATCGGTACTCGAACAAAGCCTCGAAGCGATACACCTCGACTACATCGGTTTACACTTTGACGGACCGGGTATAAGACAAAACCCTGCTGGGGTTTTTGGCCTGCTTTGGGCTTTGTCAAAAAAACGCAACGTCCCTGCGAAATTACTGCACGGCTCGGTCGCCTACAATCCCGTCATAACCGGAGCGCCGATCGTAGATTGGCGATATTTGATTGATTTACTGGCATTTACCCAGGATACATTTGGTGCTTTTCACCTTGTTTCGGTGGACTTTTCCAGCAAGGAGGACACGGCCGTTGCCTTGGCCGATACCTTGAGAACGGCCAATACTTACCTCGAAAAAATGGCTGCGCGCGGGGTTTCGCCGGAACAAGCAGCCGGCTCCCTACAGTTCTTGGTTCCTATTGGCAAAAGTTATTTTCTGGAAATAGCAAAAATACGGGCGCTGAAGTTGTTGTGGCTCCAGGTGCTGAAAGCTTGGAATGCCCCTTTGACGTACCCAACCGTGGCGGTAAATTTTAAATCGGAGAGCTATACAAACGACTTGTACACCAACATGGTGCGGTCCACCACGATGGCGATGTCGGCAGTTTTGGGCGGTGCGGACCGACTTTCTGTGCTGCCGTACGACACTGGCAGGGATGCACTAGCAACCTATCCAGCGTCTTTTGGGCGTCGTATTGCGCGCAATGTGCAGCACCTATTGAAGATGGAAAGCGGTTTTGGGGAAATAAGCGACCCTGCTGCTGGCAGCTATTATTTGGAAAAACTAACCACCATGCTGGCAGAAAAAGCCTGGTCTGAATTTAACGGTACAACATAATACTGCGTCCAGTGAAAGACTAGGTCATTTACTGGACGCAGTACGAACAGCATCAGTGGTGATGCCCACCGGCGCCATGTACATGGCCGTGCTCGAGTTCGCTTGCTTCTGCGTCGCGAAGGGCTTCCACGTGGCCTGAAAAGTACAGGTCAACACCGGCCATTGGGTGGTTAAAGTCAAGTTTTACCTTGTCAAGGCCTACCCACGCCACCATACCATTCAAGCGATTGCCATCTTGGTCTTGCAAGGGGAGCATATTGCCTACTTCAAGCAATCCGTCCGGAATTTTACCTTCATCTTCAAACATGCTTTTGGGGACCTCTACCAGTGCATTGTCATCATATTCACCGTAAGCATCAACCGCTGCAATACCAAAGGCAAAAGTATCGCCTGTTTTCATCCCCGTTAGGTTTCGCTCAAACTCCGGAATCATCATGCCAGCTCCATAGATAAAGACGAGGGGCTCCCCACCATTGGTGGATTCAACGAGTTGTCCCTCCGCGGTTCCCTCGGTAAGGGTGTAGTGTACGGTCACTACTTTGTTTGTTTCGATAACCATTTAATTTGAGTAAATTTATACGGTATCAAAACCGTTTGGGTGAAAAAATGGCGGCAAATATAGGGATAAAGGCGTGCAATTCACAACATGAAATCAGCGCAGTTCTTTTTCCAGCGCATGTACGAGCGTCTCAGCGACCTTCCAATCAGACGCAGGGGCAACAGTATCACGGTGGCCAAAAAAAACAGCCTGCTCACAGGCCTCCAAGTGGGCCAACAATTCTTCAATGGATTGCCCTGAAACGCCCCGTTCCGATAGTTTCTCGCGCAGGGTACGGTGGTTTAGTTGGCTTGGCGGTAGTTCCAGTTTGGCAGACAGATATGCCTGAAGCGACTTCAGCAGTTCGTTGTAAAACAATTCCGGCTCCGTGTGGTGCAGCATTGTTGCAACGCTGTCTAGTCGCTGCAGGGCTGCGGAAACCCGCTTTGGCCCGGGAAGCGGGTTGGATTCAGGCAGTGACTTGCGCTTTTTTCTGTAATACCAAAAGAAGCCCAAAAAGGGCAATACGAGCAACAATGCGCCGGCAGAATAACGGAGTCCAACGGTGGCGTTGTCCCACCATGGAGATTGGGTAGTCGTTTTAAGGACCACAGGAATGGTATCCAGCGCACTGGGTGGTCGATAGTTTTTTCCGGCTGTAACCGCCAACCGGATCGAATCTGCGGATAGTGACACGTATTGGTTGCTGTCTGCGTCAAAATAAACCAATTGTGGTGTCAAAACCAGTAGTCCAGGCGCTTTGGGCAATACCACGTATTCCAATTTTTTGGTGTGTACAATTTCAGCCTCACTTTCGTATTCTTCTTCCGCCAGGACACGGGGTTCAAAGATTTCACAGGTATTGGGCACCACCATTTTAGGGGGCGCCATGCGTCGGGAGTCGCCATTCCCTTTTAGGGATACGGTCAAGGTAATGGCGCCGTCTGTCGTGAGGGCGTTGGTATCCGCCAATACCGTCCACTCATAGCGCCCTACCCCACCGGTAAAGCCATCCATGGCCGGCTGCGGGAGTGGCTTTACCGTAAGCGTTACGGGTTGCGCTGTCAAGGTAACTGCCTGGGGGCCAAAGCGCATACCAGGTTGATCAATACCAACCCTGATTTGAGCGGCGCCGATGGTTAATTCGCCGGCGTTTTGGGGAAATATGGCCTCTTCGTGCAGAATTTTTAAGGCATATTTTTTTCCTTGAATCACTTGAAACTGCACGCGGCCATCAAAACGCCGCCTTTCTTTGGAGTAACTACCATCAAAATCGGGCAGGGAAATAAGGTCGGCCCCCTCAATGGCCACCCGGGTATAGAGCGTTAGCCGCCAAGTTACCTGCTGCCCGGGAAATACTGTTGTCTTGCTGAGACTCCCGAGAATAAACACCTCATCATCGCGGTTGGGGATGGGCGCTTGTGACGATGCCCCCGGCGACACGACCTTTACCGTAAGAGGCAAGGTCTTGAGCGTGCGCCCTCCAATATCAACAGAAGCCGGAGCTATGGTAAAAACGCCGGTACGGGTGGGTTCCAAGGTGTAGGTCCAAGTTTGTTTTAGACTGGTTTTACCATTGATGATGCTTGCCCCACGCGACTCCGAAACGGCGCCTGCAGCCTTAAAATCGCGGAAAGCGGGCGGTAAAAATCGGCGCCCTTCTACTTCTGACAACGTGAAAGAAACGTCAAATGGTGATCCCAACACCACTTCTCGTGCTTCCATGCTGGAAACAAACGTTGGAGATTGGGCCTCCAACGAAAATATACGCCCCAAAAAGAAGGCCACAACTGCCCACCGCCAAAAAGGGGTGCGCTCGGTGAAAGGACGGTTGCCAATCATTGGATGGAAAACAGCTTAAAGACGCGTGGTTTTAATTTTTTTCTTGTTTTCCCGTGCCGGCGTCATCCGTTGCTCCTCCCCACTCCGCGAAGGCGCATCGGTATTGTCATCAGCCGGGAGTACATGAATGGCCTGGGGCTCTGTAATTTTTTTTGCGCCACCAATTGTCACCACCGCAGAGGGTATTTCCAACCAACCTGTATCCTGTGCCACAAGTTGATATTGGTATTGGGCCGAGGAATTGCGGGTTCCGTTGGAGAAGGAATAGCTGGAAGATTGGCTGGTTCCTCTGACCGAAAACCCAGCCGACGGCCAGTCTGGGGGGCTATATTCCCCATTGGCGCCGTCTTCAAGGTTGAACTTGACCTCAAAAGGTTCGCCGACAGACACCGTTTTTTTAGACACTTCCACGGAAAATTGAGGGTCTTTTTGCTGGCAAGAAGCGAGTGTTGTGAGCAAAAGACTGGCAAAAAGAGGTGCAAAATACAGCCGCATGGTTCAGATTCATTTAAATTTTAGACAAAATTAGGGACCAATATGCAAAATTTGCATGAATTTGCGTATAAATAACAATTGCCGATTGGGTGAAGTTCATTTCAATCCAATCGGCAACCGTAAAAAAGGCGGAAAATATTGTAACGGGTTAGTGTGGTCGCGTCTGAGACAAAAATGGGCCATTTTTTACCAGACCGCGCGTCACCTAACAGTTGCGAAATACTATCCGATGGTGATTTCAATCACCTCAAACTCCATTTGTCCGCCGGGTGTTGTTACCAACGCCACTTCTCCCCGTATTTTTCCGAGCAAGCCTTGGCCAATGGGCGACGTGACAGAGATTTTGAACTGCCTGGCATCGGCTTCCGTTTCCGAAACAAGTTTATAGGTTATTTCCTTGCCGGTTTTGAGGTTTTTAATGGTCACATTGGAGAGGATAGCGACCTTTGAGTCATCCAACAAACTTTCATCGATGATTCTAGCATTGGAAATAATTTGTTCCAACTCACTGATTTTCAACTCCAGGAGGCCTTGAGCATCTTTTGCTGCATCATATTCGGCGTTTTCGGAGAGGTCTCCTTGGGCGCGGGCTTCTGCGATGGCGCGGGCAGCTTCTTGCCTGCCATTGGATTTCAGTTCTTCCAAGTCAGCCTTGACTTTATCAAAACCTCCTTGCGTCAGGTATATGTAGTTTGCCATAATTTTTCTTAGCCATTGATTGAATGTACACGATGAAACTGCCCAGTAGTATAGACAGAAAAATGCAGGAACGTTTCTGCCCAGCGGGTAGAAACGTTCCTGCGTAATATTAAGTTGCAAAGGTAGTGCTGAACTGTTAGAACAAAAAGTTTTAGCCCTACAAAAGTTTACAAATCCAGTCTTATTCCCAAATTGTGTATTCCGCTGAAAATAGCTGTTTGGCGGTATCCATAATCCAAGCCTATGCGTGTATCGGAATCTTTCCGCACTGGCAATGAAACGGAGAATCCAGCACTCAGGCCATTGTCGATGGTTGCCTGGACATTCCCGACGGATGGATCCAGCTCATGTTTGTAGCCAAGTCGGAGGGCGAATGTTTTACCGGCAGTGAACTCTAACCCTGCGCCCAATTGGTCGCGGGAGAAAGCGTTGGAGGTAAAATTTCCGACCAGCGTGAGCTTATTTGTTTTACCGAGCAACCAGTCATAAGAAGCCCCGATATTCAATTGTGAGGGCAACTCGTACGCTGCAGAGCGTTCGTAGTAGGTATTGTTGTACTGGTACGTTGGTCCGGGGTTTGGCAATTGTTTGGACAGACCTTCTCCGACGAAACGCATTTTATTGCCAACGTTGCGCAAAGAGATCCCAAATTTGAAATTATCGTCTGCACCGGTTACATATTGTACACCGGCATCCAAGGCGAAGGCTTTGGCGGAGACGTTGGTCACGGATTCGCTGACAATTTTAGCGGTAATCCCCACAGATACTTTGTTGGAAAAAAGATGGGAATAAGACAAGCCCATATTGAAATACGAAGGGCTGAAGGTTGCCCCCGATCCTTCGGGCACATCTTCGGTGGTATAATCGAAATCACCGAGGTCCATGGCCACGAGGCTAACACCGAAAGCGCCACCTTTGCCCATTTTTTGCGCAAAACCGAGTGCGTTGATGTTGATATCGGCGATATAGCGCGTATGACCAATTTGGATTTGAGTTTTCTTGACACGCGAAAGGCCTGCTACGTTGAGGTACATGGCTTCTGCGCCCACAATACTCGAGGTATTGGTCTCATGAAGGCCAGCACAACGCGCCCAAGGATTGATGAGCAGTTGGTTGGCCCCTGCCTCGCCCTGACGATCAGGATTGCCCGCCAAGACAACCGATGACACCATTGTAAAGCAAAGAATATGGTATAATTTCTTCATTGTCGAAAGAAGTTGAAAAGTTGAATGTAAGTGGCGGGCATACGATACGCCCGCCACTTTTGAGAATCATCAGAGCCCGGAAGGGTCAAATTGTCTGGCGATACCAAACCATTTTACCGTTCGATCGCCCATACCCGGCGCGTTGAAGTGAATGATGTAAACACCACTGGCAACAGGAATGCCTTTGCTGTTTTTCAAATCCCATTCAAGATCAGGCGCGATTTGATCGTATGCCTCATACTGTTCGTTGCGATTGTATTGGCGAATGAACTTTCCGTCGAGCGAGTAGATCGTCACCTTGCATTTGCCCGGCAGGTTGCTGATTTTCACCGTTTGGGTAAACTGGGAGGTTTCGTACTGCGAGAAACCGTAGTAAGGGTTTGGAATAACCTTCACAGAATCCAGCGCATTTTCAATCTGTACATCGCTCAATGCCGCGCGGCCACGGCCTTCAATTTTAAACTGGTAACGCGGGTGACCAGTTTTCTTGTTCGCGTCATTGTCGTTGTAC
This sequence comes from uncultured Bacteroidota bacterium, assembly GCA_903933805.1. Lineage (GTDB taxonomy): Bacteria > Bacteroidota > Bacteroidia > Chitinophagales > Saprospiraceae > M3007. Next base: position 14,497 of record CAIZLM010000109.1, read on the forward strand.
CACGTTTGATACGAGTTGTCAACACGGAGTTTCACAATGGCATCGTTGTCGCGCGGGATAATACCATCGCCGTAAGAGCGGAGTGGGAATCCAGCGTTTGTGGTGATCATACCGGCCCAGGCAATATTTTTGATGCGGGCAAGTTTGGCTGTTGCGCTGGTCTGCAGCTCCGGAGAGAAACCCCACCGGAGGTAGGCACATTCATCGTACGCTGTGTTGGTTACATACACCCAGTGTTGGCCTCCTGCGAGCAGGTCATAGTATTGAAATTGGGTGTTAGGACCAAATTCAAAGCCCTCCCGGAAGAAAGCACCTGTGGGATTCCAAGTCATATCACGACCCGTGTAGGTGGGGTCAACATCTTTGGAATAACAAGAATTCTCTCCAAAAAACACATTGAGACGGCGACCTGTTTCCACATCTATGGCATAACCCGGGAACCAGCCCATACCATAAAGGGGCTGACCAGCTTTCGTGTTGACGGTGGTCGTGCCATTGGGGTTGACCAAGACAGCAGGTTCCACCGCGCCATCAGGATCCGGCAAACCGTCGCCGTTGGCGTCTTCTTTACCAACAGAAGGTGAAAAGCGAACATCAAACATGCCGCGAAGCTTGGTCGGTGTTGCAGGGTTACCTTCCGTCAGTAATCCCGGCAATTTTGGGTATTCTGTTGGCGAAACACTGGTGTAAGGATAGCTGGCGCTTTCGATGATTACGCAGCGGCTCCATTTGCTTTTATCGCTGGTGAACACAATATCCACATTCGGCAACTTAGACAACAAGCTGGCACGACTGGCCGCATTGCCCAAAGCACTGCCATTGAAGGAGTTCTTGTCGGACCAAGCTGGGGACATGTAAAAATCAGGGAACTCATTTCGCCAGTCGCAAAGTGGGTAAGGCACAAAGAAGCCATCACCAAGGGTACTCAGTCCCTGGGCTGGATCAATTTCCTCATCGGCCTCCAATTTGCCTGTTTTAACATAGTTGAGGAAGCCCTCTTGGTCTGGAAGACCGCCAATCCACGGCTGGTCGGGATTTTCATACTCAATCTCAGCTCCAATACCGCCATTTTTTTCGTCTGCTTTGGCGCCAGGCTCAGCAGTTTGGACAATGGATACAGAGAATCCAAACTCAGGAATAATCTGTTCGTTGAGTTTCTGAATCGTTTTTTCGGAGGCAATGACAGCTCCGTCCGGCAATTTACGCAGGTTCCAACGCGCATCTGCGTCCAAAACAGCATCCGTCATGTTACCATCTACGAGTTCCAATTCGTAGTCACCATCTTTCACTTCAAAAGGATTGAAAATGGTTACGTTCAGTGGGCCACGTCCTGGTTTGTAGGTCAACGTGCTATCAAAGCCTGTTTCAAAAATTCTTTCCCGGGTAGCGTCATCAATTTCCAGGAAGTTACCGCCGACACCGGCGCCTTCAAAGCGCGTGATCTGCACCCCGTCGCCATAGGCTGAGTTGAGGGCAACGTCCACGATAGGACGCGGGATAACTGTTTTAACCTGTACATTCAGACGACCTGAAAGATATGGGCGTTGCTGCCCTTTGGGTGGCTGTGCGACCGGATCAAACGTTCCAAAATTGTTGTAACCATACGCAATAACGGTATAGTAATACTTTTTGTGGTTGATCAGGCGCTTGTCATTGCCCGTGGCAAAGCGGTCTTCTTTGATACTAAATGTGTGGCGAATGCCATCATCCTGCCCATCCACCTGCAATTTAGGGATGTACAGTTTTTGAGATGGATCATTGGGATTGGGTATTTCTTCCCAATTGTAAACCTTGCCAACATTGTTTTTCACGTCCACCTGATAGATCAACCTGGAACGCTCCGGGTTTTCGTAGTCGGCAGCCGATACGTTTGGATCAATCAACTGGAAAATCTTGTAACCTTCAAAATTGTACAAGATAGAAGCCCTGACGGCTGGGTCCTGGCTGTTTTTCAAGGAATCCGGCGCCAGAAAATCAAGCTCTTGGTATGCTTCACCCGCGTTGTTGTTGACCGAAGAATCGGGGTTGTTGGTGAGCACGACGACAATTTCTCGGTTCATTTCTACCCAGTCTGCATCGGGCGCGTTGGGGCCTTCCAACAAGTCAAAGCAGTTGTCAAAAAGGCCTTGTGCCAGTTTGTCGGCGCGGAAAAGCCCTTCCATATCGGGGCATGGATAATCAATATCAGGCACCCAAGGCACCCCGATGATCAATTCGTTTACAGCACCGGGAAGCAGGGTGAACGGTCCGGAAGCTTGTAGCGTACGACGGTCGCCAAAGGGCAAGTTTGCGGTACACATACTCCAACCGGTCGGATCGTTGGGGGGTTCTGTGAATACGAACTTAACAGGAATATTTCCACCTTTACCATTGCCTCCATATGTGTAGGGCTCGCCGTCTTTCCAAGTACCCGTCAGATAGTTGTAAAACTCTTGTGGGGCAGTTGGGTCGGTTGTGCCAGCAGGCTGGACACCAATGGTATTGTTGTAGTACACAAAAGAAGACATTGGGAGCTCAGCACCCGTTGAGTCAAGTGGGCCACGGAAGTAGTCAACACCCAAAATAGGCACTTTGCTGCCATAGGTAGGCGTACCATCACACGTAGCACCGGGTTGTCCATCAACTGGATCCTGGTTGTACACGTACATCAAATCTTTCGACGTATCACAGCCGATGTAGTCATCCAATGCGCAGCCAAGATCGGGATCTGTCCACATGGCAAAGAAGGTAGAGTCAATACGTTCTGTGGCGCGGTTGATCAGCTTATAGCGCTGGAAGGTCATGTCGTTCAATTCATCGGTTGTCTGATAACCGAATGCTTGTACTTGCACCTCCATTTGAATGGCCCGGCCGTTGGTATTGCCGTGTGGCTGGCCACCACCGTGGTCGTTGTACACCCAAAATATCATTTCATCGGGGTACTTATCAAGTGCACAGCCGCGAATTTCAATGGATGGGTAGTCACCTTTGAGGGGGTTGTAGAGACCATCGTCGTCTTTGTCGAAGAATCCTGCCAATGCCTGTTGTGTGAAGGGCAAATCAAAACCCCAAACATCCACGAAGAAAGGATTTCCCTTCGCCGGCCAACCTTTTACGCCGCGCGGAATATCCCCGGGGCTAAGGCTTCCCTTAGAAAGGTTGGACAAGTGTTTGCGGATTTCCTCCCCCGTTACACGGAAGTGGCGGTCCCAGTTGTCGCAGGTAAATTGTTCGGTAATACCCAACTCCGAAAGTGGCCCTGGCCAAAATTCGTTGTTACTACCGCTGCGATAATCTTGACAGGCAAGTTTCAAGTTGCCGGCCGGGTCAATACCACCAAGCCAAACAGAGCCGGCAAAAATAGAAGATACTTCTGCCTGACCAGTGGAAACATCCACCTTTGGCACAATGTAGCGGCCATCCGTAAAGTCCCACCAGCAGTCGCCACCACCCAGCAGTCGGGCGCGTACGTTGTTGATGTCCTGGTCAATCTGATCCTCAGCGTTGGCGCATACGTCGCGGTATTGAGCCTTTGCCGACTTGGTAACCTTTCGGGCATCCGGGTTATTTCGAGCAGAAATATCGAACGCGACGAAGGCCAGCAAGAGCGCTATCCAAAGTCTATAGGTACGCATGATGTTTATTTTTTTAATGAATTAACGTTGTGTATTGTTGTTTGGTTGTTCTCTGTTCAAGTTGGACCAATGTCCAAAAAAACAAAGATGCATTAGAATTCAAAAGCAGCGCCCACATAAATACGGCGTGGGAGGGTAAAGTTGTTTGGATTGCGTACTGACCAGGAGTATGCGTCCAGGTAAGCTTGTTTGCTGGCACCTTGCGCGGCGATACCATTGACGATAGACTGGCCCTCGGAAGATGCGAGGTAACCATCGTCGGTTGGAGAGCCTGTGGTGGTATAAACACCCAAAACATTCTTACGGTTGAGCACATTTGCCACACGCAGGTAAATATTAAGATTGAGTGGGTTTTTTCCCTCTTTGACAAGTTGGAAAGATTTATCCACCCGAATATCTGCGTTGAAGCGCCATGGAAGGCGGTTGCCATTGATGGCACCCAGTGTACCGCTACCGCCAAAGCGCTCGGCACGCAGTGTTGCGGTGTATGGGCGGCCTGATGCTGCACTCATTTGAAGGTTGATGCCAAAATTTGACAGGACATCCTTCCCGGCAATGCGTGGACCATTGTAGCGTTTGCCCTCGTCGTAGCGGTAATCGATAACGGCACTCACGTTGTGGCGTTCGTCAAAGTCGAGGGGGAACAGGTTGCGCAGGTTGCCCAAGCGGGTAAGCCCTTTTTGAGAGTCCGCTCCGGAACCGGTGGCGTCTGCGAACTGTAGGGTGTACGCCAAACGAATCTCTGTGTTGAGGGTGCGGCGCATATCGTACTGCCAGGTAAAGCCTTTCACCGTTCCAAAGTCAATGTTGCCATAGGTCTCATAACGACCAATAATGGGCACATATTGAATCAATCGGCTTTGAATCATATCGCGTTGTTCTTTGTAGTACGCGGAGAATTTGATGGCCGAATTCTGATTCAATTTTTGCTGAAAACCGACTTCATAGTCCACAACACGTTCTGGCAACAGGTTTGCGTTGTTGGCTGGCGTACGGTCGGGTGTGTAGAAATACACATAGTTCAGCGGGGTAATCTGCCAATTGCTGGGCGGACGCTGTACCAATACATCATAGTGCGCAAAGAAGTTGGCATCCTCAGAAATTGGGAAGGAGAAGGCCAAGCGTGGCAGCCAGTTGATCTGGGGAGTATAGTCTTCAAAAGAATTATCCGGGTCGAAGCTCGGATTGAGGATATCGTCCCCTTTCACCGTGTCTTGGAGCAATGGCGTCACAACACCACCACCAAAGATGACGTTGCCATCATTGGCTTGTGTTCCGTCGGCATAATACCAAGTATTGCCATCGCGGAAAGCTTTTACTTCTGTAGAATTGGGACTGGTAACGTACAGTTTAAAGTCGTCTCCAACATTGGCCGGGCGGGTTCCCAAACCGGAAACCGTTGCGTACGCCGTTTTGGCGTCCATCACCTGATACAGGGAGAAGATATCCTTCATGACTTTCGTATTCAGGTCAAAACGCTCTACGCGCATACCCAAGCTGAAAATCATTTTATTAAAGGTAAACTTATCTTTCAGGAACGCTGCTTGATACAAGGGCTGAAGAGGGGCAACCGGGAAATCCCGTACGCCATCTTTGTCAACACTGGTAAAGAAATCTTTGAAGGTGATGCCGTTGTCAAGTTTGTTGCCCAGGTAATCATAGCCGTAGTAGCCAATCAGACCTTGGTCGTTGAGTTCACGGGCGCCGAACATATCGAGCCTGAGTTGTTCGGGCGTCAATTCGTTCACATTTACCCATTCATCGATGGCCAATCCAAGGCCATCGCGTACTTTTTTATAGAATTTTTTGTCGGGAATATCCACCACTGCATTGGCATACTGTTTAATAGAATCGCCAATAATCGGGCTCCAGCGTTCATCCCAAAAGCGACCGATGACGCGATTGGTATCCAATCCATTGAAGTGGATGTTGGCCGTTTGAGACGCCAGGTTCCAAATACCCCGCGGTGCAACCGTCCAGCTGCGCTCCGTACGTTGTTCGTTGATCAGACCAAACTGTATGTTGTGCACCCCACTTTTACCCAGTTTCAAGTCGAACGCAGCAGAAGCTGAGATCGTCATGACATCCGATTCAGACTTGTTGTATCGGTTGTAGATCAAGTTTGTATTGGGGTACATCGTGGACCAGATATCGTCGTAGGTATCGGAGAAGCGGCCATTTTGTGCCAGATAGGAGTCGTAAAATTCGGGAATAGCGAACTCGTTGTATGCCGCAAGACCAGGATTTTGGGTACCTACGGTATAGCCTTGGAACGACTCAAAATTGTCAATATGCCGGATTGTTCCCACGTCATCGGGGCCTGCAAATGGCGTGTAATCATAATCAAAACGGCCAATGTAACCGTAGTCCATGATATTTTCACCGTGTAGTTTGTCATTGATATGACCGGTACCGCGCTCAAAGCCGAATTGCAATTGGTAGCTGGCATTGGTGATGGAGATTTTTTTGGCAGCAGCCTCTTCCGCGGTCTCCGGGTTGTTGGAGCCCAAGCGGTGGCGAAGGCGTGCCAGGCCACGGTAGCGCTGGTTGAACTGCGTCGGATTGTTCTCGCCATTGAGCAAGCGCCAGCCACCCGGATCAATCAGGTCTCTGACATCCTTATAGGTACCTGTGATGCTGAAATCAATGTTGTCGGTCATGCGAAAGTCGAGCTTGCCCGTGATGTCAACATCGGTTCTATTCTGAAAAGGGTTGTATTTCAAGGCTTCTACACTGTCTTGTGTAAAGGTTTCTGCCGTTGAGATAATACGACCGTTGTACACGCGCAGGGGGTGCTCCTGTGCGTGTTGCAGGGGCCCTTGTTTGGCCCTGTACACTGGTAGTGCTGGTGGATCATCATCTTTCTGGTAATTGTATTGGCCGGAAAGACGGAAACCAATCAAGGAGCGTGACGAACCATCGGCGAGTTTCTTTTTGAGAATGGGACCGCTGAGGTTGGCCGTCAACAGACGCCAGCCATAAGGATCCAACCCCTCTGATGTTTCAGCCTCGATGGCGCCATGGAAGGCACTGGCAGCGCCCTTGGTAATGATGGAAATGACACCACCGGTCACGTCGCCATATTCAGCGCCCAGACCACCGGTCACCACCGACAACTGTTCGATGTCCTGTACAGGAGGTGTAGAGCCGGAAACGCGGATACCGTCAATGTAATAGTTGGTCGCATTGGCGCGCGAGCCTTTGATGTTGATTTCACCACCATCAATAGACGTTGTACCTGCGGTTGTCGCAACAATCGCGTTGACGCTACGGGTCGGCAGATTTTTGATTTGCTCCGAGGTAAGGGTCTGACCGCCGGAGGTCTTGTCTTGCTCAATGAGTGGCACCTTAAAACTGGTGATAACCACTTCTTTCAAGACACTGGAAGACATGACAACATCGGGTAGATAGTTGATTTTGCCGGTCAACACCTGTACCCCAGTCACACGCTGGGTTTGGAAGCCGGTGTACGTGATTTCCACGTCATAAGTGCCCGGATCAAGGGAAAGACGGAAATTTCCGTCCAGATCAGTGAGCGCACCACGCACGAAGTCAGTGCCTTTGAGTGCTTTCACGGAGGCTCCTATCAGAGGCTCTTTTTCGTCGACCACTTTACCAGTCAAATACGTTGACTGGGCCAGCGCGACTCCGAAGGTGCAGAGGAGCATCGCAAATGTTAAGAGTAAAGAACGTACCATAGAACTGTGGTTAGATGAATTGTTGATTCAATGTTGGATTGACAATTTTATTTGATGGTTGAAAATTGGTTAGGAGCAACGATAATCTGCGTGTAATATTATTGAATTATTGGATAATTAAGCGAATTTTTTCCAACAGTATGGCCGCCAACTGCCGTTTCGATTCGTGGGTCCATCCGGCAACATGGGGACTGAAGACCACATTTTCGAAGGTGTGCAACCGGGCGTACATCCGGTTTTCTTCTTCAGAAAAGGTGGCGGGTTTTTCGTTTTCAAAAACATCCAAGCAAGCCCCGCCAATATTTCCCGACTCCAGCGCCTCGATCAAATCCACGGTATTGACGCATTTCCCCCTCGATGTATTGATCAGTATAACCCCCTTCTTGCATTTTTGAATAAACCGATGATCTACCCAATGTTGTGTTTCTGCTGTCAAAGGGAGGTGTAAACTTACAATATCCGCCGTTTCCTGCATCGTTTCTATGCCAACTTCTTCCACCCAAGGCCATGTGCTTGCATAGCCTGCAGGTTTATACCGATCAAATGCCAACACCCGCATCTCCATGCCCTGCAATTTCTTGGCAAATTGGCTGCCGGTATGCCCAAAACCAACAATACCCAACGTCCGACCTTTCAACTCAAAACCCCGGTTCGACTCCCGAGCCCAAATATTGCGCCGCACCTCCTTGTCGCCCCGAATTAAGTTGTTGGCCAGTGCCAGCAACATTCCAAGCGCCTGTTCCGCCACAGCATTGCGGTTACCCTCCGGACTACTCAACACGGCAACGCCTTTTTCTGCGGCGTACGCGCGATCCACAATTTCCATCCCGGAACCCAACCGCCCGACAAAACGAAGTTTCCCTGCCTGATCAAGAAAACGGCGGTTTACCAGAATCTTGCTGTTGATGATCAACCCCTCGTAGTCCTGAATCAGCCGAAATGTTTCCTCCGGGGAAATATTTGGCAAATAATCGCAGGCGTATCCCAATGCCATCAATCCTTCCGTCAAAATTGGATGGCAATCATCCGTTATAAGCACACTTTTCATTCCAAAGAACGGTTAAATATAAGCTTCATTCGCGTCATCTTGTTGCCCCTTGTGTGAAATATGGTCACCGAAGTGCGCGTAAAACCCCTGTATTCGTGAAAGAACGACCGATAATTTGGTGTATCGTTTTGGTTAGCAGAACTTTGCAGTGCGACCAACGCTTTTTTCTACGAATGTAAATTGATTTCCCGACTAGCGGCAAAGATATTCAGACAAGCATATGAAGTACATCTTTTTTTTAATTCTGACAACATTGGCATTATTCAGTTGCAATACGCCTGAAAAATCGCCCAATTTTACCCTGTTTTGTTACGTCCGTTATGACGAGGCGGTTAAAGGTATAAAAGCTGAAGCCACACTTCAGGATCCAACCAACAAAAAATCAGTCGAATTGCCGGGTGGTATTCGGTATCAGGGTATGGAAATGGCCCTGACTCCGGTATATGGTTTGACGTATCGGTATGAGTACACTGCCGAATTTTTACCCAGTCATGTGTTTGAACGGCGGGATAAAAACAATGCCCGACAAGTATTCGAGATGGGGATCGACCCTGTAAAGGTATTTTCTTTGAACGAAAAAAACATCGCTCATTCCAAACCTGCTGTTTTACAGTGGGAGGGCACCCCCTTGGGGAAAGGTGAAACCATGGTGATGATGTGGGAAAACACCGCAAAAGGACTCACAGTACCCATGGAAGTATCTACCTCAAGCGGCCAACCGATGATTGACATCCCAATCGTTAAGCTAAAAGACATCCCCCCAGGTGACTGGACCCTGTACCTGGTGCGAAAAAAATTAACCAAAGGTATGCTTGGCGACATTCCAACCAATGGTATTCTGGAATACTACTCCAAAGCGATCTCCGTCAAGGTAACGCCATAAATACGCCGTCGTATTCAGCCGTAACCACTGGGCGGTCGCGTCTGGCAAAAAATGGGCCTTTTTGGGCCAGACAGCGTGCCACCTAACCAGTTACTTCAAAATGTAACTGGTTAGCGTGGTCGCGTCTGAGACAAAAAAGTGGCCATTTTTTGCCAGACGAAGAAGATTTTTGTAGGCCGTAGCAGCGCTACGGTCAAAAAAATCTGCGAAGTGTGGCGGAAAATGGGCCTTTTTGGGCCAGACAGCGTGCCACCTAACCAGTTACTTCAAAATAACATTGCCGATGGCGCACTCCAAGCAGCGTTTTTGGTCGCACCATTGGGTTTTCAGGTGAATAAGCGCCTGTGATTGGTAGGCATTTTTAACAGAAAAACCCAGCGTTGACCATTCCTGCAGGATGGTATTGGATTCTGCCGGTAGTTCTTCCAGCAATTGGAGGGCTCTTTTGGCGTACACCTCCTGTTTCTTGGTTTTTCCCCAGTGAAAAAGTATGGGTACCACAGCATTGATGATGATCAGGTGGATAAAATCGCGCCCCAGATTTTTGGGGCGGTTGGAAGAGGGCCTGTCAAACTGAAAATGGTCAACCCAGTACCCATCGGGGTGTACTTCAAATAAATGCTCCAGTTCACGGATGGTTTCTACCTCCAATATTTGGGAGAACAGGTGTACCGATCGGTGTAGGAGGGCCGCAAATTGCGCCAACCGGACGGTCGGAAAATTGGCCGGCCGAAGCCGCAAAAACTTCCATTGGCTGGCCTCCATGGGCGTAAGGCCATATTTGTGGCGGAGAAAATGGTATTCTTTGGCGAGTGCGCGGGGATGTTTCTCTTCAAACGCCCCTTCCAATAAACCGGCTTGTCCAAAGAGGAGTGCTTCCATTTGTTTAAGTTCGTGCTTGTGTCGCGTCAGAATATTCAACGGAAGGGCGCGCGCCAGCGTTTCGAAGGGTTCTACATTCACTTTCAGGCCAAAACTTCGCGCCAATATTCGGTAAAAAGTCTCTTCCCAGTGGTTTCCGGTGCTGTACAATATTTCCTGAATGTGGGTTATTTTCTGTTCCAAACGTTCCACCAGCATCCTGTCGAGCCAGTTGAGTCGAACAATATCGGGGGTGTTTTGCATGAAATTTTGACAGGGAATCCAAGCGCGATCCTGATCGAGCCGCTGGTAATTTTCCAAAATTTGAGGCGGTATACGTCCTTGAAGGGTCAGGCAAGGGATGCGCTCTCCATTGGGCCGTACAATGGGCTGATCTTCCTCCAGCACGACGTGCAGCACCACATTGTCGTAGGCGGTGTCTTCAGAGTGGCGGTGTGCGTTCCATTCGGAAGCGCGGACGTGCAATTCAACATTTCCCGCCCACATGGTATCTCCAATGCGCAAGCGGGCATTGAAAAAATCAGGCCCGGCATCATGGTTCCACTCGCCGGGGTGTAGTATTTCGATGGGGCGACCTTGGGTACTGCACAAATTGTTGGCGTCAAAACGCCGCCAACGCCAAATAAAATGGAGAAAAGATTCTTGCATGGTTTATAAACAGGGCTTGGTTAACTTTTAAAGTTGTATCTAAAGTTAAGCAAATAGCCCGACATGACAAAATCTTTCAAAAATTTATCACTTTTTCCAAAAAAATGATCAACGCACCATGTTCAAGAAAACACGCATAACCCACCCCGGATCTGTTTTCACAAGCGTGTCGAGGGTTTGGTTGGCTTTGTGGGAGAATGTGCGGATATCGCGCACAACAGCGCAAAAATGTTCGGATTTCGGGCAGTTCTCCTGGACAGCAGCCAACTCGTCCAGCACTTGTAACATGGGTTCTAGTTCCTTTTTTTTGCGGTTGATGATGATTTGGCGCACCACCGTCCACATATCTTTTTCAGCGAAATAGACGTCCTTGCGTTCACTGACGCGCGATTCTCGGTACACCAGCCCCCACTCCATCAGTGCACGCAAGTTCATGCTCACATTCCCCGAGGAAATATCCAATTGCGCTTTCACTTGTTCTGCGGTCAACGGCTCAGGGGCGATGAGCAGGAGGGCGTGCATTTGGGCCATGGCAGGAGGAATACTCCAACTACCCGCCAAACGCCCCCATGATTCGATGAATTTTTGTTGGCCTTCCTGGATGTCCATGGTCAGATTCGTTTCAAGAATGAGTACTTTTGATGATATTTGCAAAAAACGATTTGATGCGCTGATTGCGGAAATTTTATGATTAATGGTAACTGGTTAGCGTGGTCGCTGAGACAAAAAATGGCCTCTTTTTTGTCTCAGACTCGACCACGCTAACCAGTTACTGGAAACAATTGATTTAATTTCACAAACAGTTTTACCCGACAATGGTTTGATGTTTACGCGGAACATTTGGGGAAAAGGCGAAGAACTATCTGTTAACCGCTACTTTTGCACCACGATTCAGACAACAAGCGAACATTTCAATGCAACATTACATGGATATTCAAGCACTCAACCAACAAATACTGGTGGAAAGTGCTTTCGTAGAGCTGCTCAAGGCGGAGACTTCCAAGGTTATCATCGGTCAGGAGCAAATGATTGAAAGGTTGCTCATTGGCCTGCTCACCAAAGGGCATATTTTGCTCGAAGGCATGCCCGGCTTGGCCAAAACTTTGGCCATCAAAACCTTGGCTAAAACGGTTGATGCGCGTTTCAGCAGGATACAGTTTACCCCCGACCTATTGCCGTCAGACGTAATTGGCACGATGATTTACAACCCTGCCCAATCAGCGTTTACCGTAAGAAAAGGGCCTATTTTTGCTAATTTTGTGTTGGCCGACGAAATAAACCGCGCTCCAGCCAAGGTGCAAAGCGCCTTGTTGGAAGCCATGCAGGAAAGACAGGTAACCATCGGGAACGAAACATTTCACCTCGACGAGCCGTTTCTGGTGCTGGCGACCCAAAATCCCATCGAACAAGAGGGCACTTACACCCTCCCGGAAGCTCAGGCCGATCGTTTTCTACTAAAAGTGAAAATCGGTTACCCTTCAAAAACAGAAGAGCGGGACATCGTACGCCAGAACTTGAGCGGAGATCAACCGGTGATTCACCCCGTGGTATCTTCGGCGACGCTGCTGCGGGCACGGGAAGTGATGCATGGGGTTTACATGGATGAAAAAATTGAGCAGTATATCTTGGATATTGTTTTTTCTACCCGTACACCGGCCGATTATGGGATGCCGGAACTGGCGCCCTTGCTGCACTATGGCGCATCCCCCCGCGCCAGTATTGCCCTTGCACAAGCGTCGCGCGCGCTGGCGTTCTTACGACACCGGGGCTATGTCATTCCCGAAGATGTCCGTGCCATTTGTCCGGATGTGCTTCGCCACCGCATCGGTATCACCTACGAAGCTGAAGCTGAAAATGTAACACCGGAAGACATCATCGAGAAAATCCTGAACACCGTTGAAGTTCCATAAACCAATCATGTTCCTATGAAGATCCTAGTTACCGGCGCCAATGGTCAAGTTGGTGCGTGCTTTCAGCGCTTGGCACCCCTTTATCCCGACTGGCGTTTTATTTTCGCAGGATCGGGAGACTTAGACATTACGGAAAAGCAGGCCGTGGATTTTTTTTTGGCGGCCAACCCAGGCGTGGCATGGGTGATCAATTGTGCCGCCTACACCGCCGTTGACAAGGCGGAAAGTGAACCTGAAAAAGCCCGGAATATCAATGTAACAGGCGCTAAGATTTTGGCAGAGGCCTGTGCCAAGCGGGGCATTTTGCTGGTGCATTTTTCGAGTGATTATGTGTATCACACCCAACAAAATACGCCGTTCAAAGAGCACGACCCTGTGAAACCCAAAGGGGTGTATGCCCGCACGAAACTTGCTGGTGAGCGCGCTGCAACCCGGGCATACCCGGAAGGCACCATGGTGATTCGAACGTCTTGGGTGTATGCGTCTGTTGGCCAAAATTTTGTGAAAACCATGCTCCGATTGGGCAAAGAGCGCTCTGAACTACGGGTGGTTGCCGACCAAATTGGCACCCCAACCTATGCGCCGGATCTTGCCTTGGCCGTGTTGAAAATTATTGAAAAAGTCGCAGCCGGAACACTCGACCGCGTTTCAATTTCTGGCGTTTGGAACTATTCCAACGAAGGTGTTGCCAGTTGGTATGATTTTGCACAGGCCATTTTTGACCTTTCTAACGTTGATTGCCACGTTGTTCCAATCGAAACGCAGGACTACCCCACCCCGGCACAACGACCGCCATTCAGCGTGTTGAACAAAACAAAAATAAAAAATTTCTTCGGGATCGAAATTCCCCATTGGCGAGAAAGCCTTGAAAAATGCCTGGTAGCATTGAATGAATGATCCTGGTTTTTTGGCCTCGGCAATAAAATTCCTTTGAACGAACACATCCAAAAAAGCACGATTCGTAGTAGGAGGGGCCGGTTACTCCTATCCCCGCTTCGAACTGAATATTTTTCGTAACCGGTTAGCGTGGTCGCGTCTGAGACATAAAAGT
>CAIZLM010000110.1 GCA_903933805.1 uncultured Bacteroidota bacterium
AAACGAGGGCGTCAAGCCCCCTCGGGATATTGGCTTTGGCGAAATAATAGCGTGCTGTGGTAGGGAAAAGGCCTAGTACGCCTTCTACCGACTTGTCGTTTACAAAACCTGTCACCAAGTGAATTTTGCTATAATGCAGGGTCTTTATTTTTTCAAAAGCGACGCTTAGGCCGGCCTCATTGTGTGCGCTGTCACATAGGATGGTGGGGTTTTGTCCGATGATGTCCCATCGCCCCATGAAACGGGTGAGTTTTTTCAGGTGCCTCAATCCTCTGCGAAGGGCCATTTCATCCAGTGCTGGAATTTCTTTCTGCAACAATTCCCAGGTCTTGAGCACGGTTGCCAAATTCTTTTGTTGAAAAGGGCCGGCGGCCTCCAATTCGATGTTTTTCAACCACAGGTTACCTTGCTGGAAGACATTGAAATGCGTGGTTGGGGTCAATGCGTTGTCAGCAGGAAGTTCCACAACGTCCAGTGTGGCATCGGCGAAGACAATTGGCGCGCGCTCCGACGCGGCTTTCAACAAAAACACGGGGCTTGTTTCGGGATGGCTTTCTCCGACGACGACGGGGATGCCGGGCTTAATAATGCCTGCTTTTTCTCCTGCGATCAGCGTTAAGGTATCGCCGAGCAAATTTTGGTGGTCGTAACTGATGTTGGTAATCACGCTCAGCCTTGGCGTGATAATATTGGTGCTGTCCAGTCGCCCCCCCAGTCCTACTTCCACGATGGCGATGTCCACTTTTTCACGTGCGAAGTGATCAAATGCCATGGCTACGCACAGTTCAAAAAAAGAGGGTTGAATTTCTTCGATTTTTTGTCGGTTGATTTGCACGAAATCTATGACGTGTTTTCGGGGGATGTATGCTCCATTCACCTTGATTCGTTCCCTGAAATCTCGGTAGTGCGGGCTTATATAGAGCCCGGTTTTGAGACCAGCTGCTTGGCAAATCGCCGCGAGCATGTGGCTGACGGAACCTTTTCCATTTGTTCCGGCGACATGGATGGAAGGGAATTGGGTTTGCGGATTGCCGAGGTGATTGGTCAAGGCAATTGTGTTGGTGAGGTCTTTTTTAAATGCTGCCGGACCAATGCGGTGAAACATGGGCAATTGTGCGTACAAATAGTCGAGGGTTTCCGCGTAAGTCATTGAGTTAGTGGGTACAGGTCAAAAAAAAGTAACTGGTTGGGTGGCGCGCTGTCTGGCCCAAAAAGGCCCGTTTTCCGTCCTACTTGGGAGGTTTTTTTGACTGTAGCGAGGCTACGGCCTACAAAAATCCGTTTCGTCTGGCAAAAAATGGTCACTTTTTTGACTCAGACGCGACCAAGCTGACCCGTTACCAAAAAAAAAATGGTATTGCGCTGCAAAGTTCATCAAATTTTACGCGATGTCTTTGGATGGGTAGTGGGGAATCTCCACTTTTGCAACAGCTATGGGTCGCTTTGTTCGACTGGCTTGTTTTCATGAAAATAATCTTGGTTTGTGACAGTAAAATGCCGGTATCTCCTTACGACGACGACAAAGAGCGTATCGTGTGGGAGCTTGGCCGAGCGTTGGTCCGTCTGGGCCACGAGGTCTGTTTTTTGGTGCGAAAAGGATCTGTGTGTGGTTTTGCGCAGGTGCTTATTTATCATGAAAAAAAGCCATTGGACGATCAGATTCCGTTGGATGCTGATATTGTTCATTTTCAGGAGGATCCTCGCCAGAAGATCAGTAAGCCCTACCTTGTCACCCAGCATGACAACAGTACGAAGGCGCGGACGTTCGATCAGAACACGGTATTTTTATCGGACAGTCATGCGCGCCTGCACGGTGGTGCGGTGTTTGTGTATCCCGGGCTTAATTTTTCGGCGTATTCGACCCCGGAGTTGGGCACTCGTCGGTTGTGGTTCCACTTTCTGGGCAACGCCTCAAAGCGGGGCCGCAATGTGCGTGGCGCCATTGATTTAGCGGCAAAATCCGATGCTCGGCTTCACGTAATTGGCGGTTCCAGGGTTAATTTTCGCCAGGGCCTCCGCATTCCCCTCAGTCCATCGGCCAGGTTTCACGGCGCGCTCAGTCCGGATGGTCGGGATGCTTTGTTGAATGCGTCCAAGGGAATGATATTTCCGGTGCTGTGGCAAGAGCCATTCAGCCTTGGCGTGATAGAAAGCCTGTATTTTGGTTGTCCAATTTTTGGCACCCCTTATGGTGCAATGCCTGAATTGCTGGGGAAAAAGGTGGCATTAAAAGAGCATAATGCGCCTGTAAATGGTCGAGTGGACGCTTTTTATGCTGATTATGGTTGCCTCTCGGTTCGCAAAACGGAGCTCTTGGAAGCCATCAAAAATGCGGATGATTTTGATCGGGTAAAATGCCATGAATACGCCGTTGAAAAATTCTCCGCCCAACGCATGGCGCAGGATTATTTGACATTGTATGCACAAGTATGCCGTGGCCAACCGCTGCATGAAAAGGCCCCAACGCTGCAACAGGCCCCATCAGACAAACTGATGACCATTTCTTAGTCCACCCAATACAGCCCAACGGGCGGTAATCCTGCTAAATTGCCATTACGGCACCACCACTGCATGATACAAGTACACAATTTTATCAACGGAGCGTACGTCTCGCCGGTCGCTGGGCAATATTTGGACAATTATGCACCTGCTACAGGGCTTATTTCCGGCACAATACCGAATTCTGACGCTACGGATGTAGATAACGCCGTACAGGCTGCTAATGCGGCATTCCCTGCTTGGGCGGCGCTATCCCTTGAAAAACGCCATGAAATACTCCTGAAAATTGCGGACGGCATACTCCAAAACCTTGACAAACTTGCGGCTGCCGAAAGTGCAGACAGTGGCAAAACCTTACATACGGCCCGCACCATTGATATTCCTCGCGCGGCGCTCAACTTTAGGTTTTTTGCAACGGCATTGCTCCATGTAGCTTCTGAAAGCCACCATCAGCCGGGTGTGCTCAGCTACACATTGCGGCAACCGATTGGTGTGGTGGGTTGTATTGCGCCCTGGAACCTACCCTTGTACCTGTTTACCTGGAAAATTGCGCCTGCTTTGGCTGCGGGAAATTGTGTTGTTGGGAAACCCTCCGAAATCACCCCTTTAACGGCGTACCTACTTGGTGCCATTTGCAACGAGGCCGGGTTACCACCTGGCGTGCTGAACATCCTGCACGGACTTGGCCCAACGACGGGAGCCGCCATCGTTGGTCATCCAGCCGTGAAGGCCATCTCTTTTACGGGTAGCACCCGTGCCGGTGCGGACATTGCCCGCGTTGCTGCCCCCGTTTTCAAAAAATTAAGTTTAGAACTCGGCGGGAAAAACCCCAACATCATCTTTGCCGATTGCGATTACGACAAGATGCTCGAGACAACCGTCCGATCATCTTTCAACAACCAAGGTCAAATATGCCTCTGTGGTTCTCGGATATACATTGAGAAAAGCCTTTATCCAACGTTTAAAAAAGACTTTGTAGCGCGGGTAAAAGCGCTCAAGGTGGGCGATCCAGCCGATCCAGCCAGTAACTTGGGCGCGGTGGTTTCAAAAGCACATTTCGAAAAAGTACTGGGTTGTATAGAATTGGCGCGCCAGGAGGGTGGGATCGTACTGTGTGGCGGCGGGGCGCTGGAAATGCCCGGCTCCTTGGCTGGTGGCTACTACATTGCCCCCACCATCATAGAAGGCTTACCCACGCAATGCCGCACCAACCAGGAAGAGATTTTTGGGCCTGTCGTCACGATTCAGCCCTTCGACGATGAAAACGATGCCCTGGCCCAAGCCAATGATAGTCCTTACGGGTTGAGTGCAACCCTCTGGACCAACCACCTTCAGCGGGCGCACCGGATGGCTGGGGCGTTGCAGACCGGAATTGTGTGGGTCAATACATGGATGTTGCGCGATTTGCGCACCCCGTTTGGGGGCGTAAAAAACTCGGGAATGGGTCGGGAAGGCGGCTGGGAAGCCCTGCGTTTTTTCACGGAAGCCAAAAATGTGACCGTGGAATTATAAAACAACGGTAACTGGTTAGCGTGGTCGCGTCTGAGACAAAAATGAGACCATTTTTTGCCAGACGAAGCGGATTTTTTTGACCGTAGCAGCGCTACGGTCAAAAAAACCTGCGAAGTATGGCGGAAAATGGGCCTTTTTGGGCCAGACAGCGCGCCACCTAACCAGTTACAAACAACTGGGTGGATAAGCAAGTTGTATGGCAAGACATGACCGCTTTTTTGCCAGGCAATAAAAAAGAGGCCGGCCACACCGTATGGTGGGTGGGCCGGCCTCTTTTTGGAATTGTTATTACACTTTAGACCATCGTTTCGAGGGGTAAAAATGCCTCTACGCCAGACTTGTCGCAAGATTCGAGCCAGCCATGTACATCGGGCTCAAGCCCCATGCGCAGGCGGTTGATGTATTTTTTCAACCGAGTGCCTACGGGACGGGACTGTTCGTCTACCTCGGAAAGTTCCATTTTACGATCGCGCCAGGTAATTTCACTGACATGGCTTACCACGGCGGCGGTGCCGGCGCCAAAACATTCTTGTAGAGAACCGCGCCAGTAGGCGTCTGCGATTTCAGCGATGCTGAGGAGTCGATCTTCCACGATATAGCCCCACTCTTTCAAGATGCTGATGAACGTTTCGCGGGTAATACCGCGCAAAATAGTGCCTGTCGTAGCGGGCGTAATAACTTTCCCATCCATGACAAAGAACAGGTTCATTGTTCCAACCTCCTGCACGTATTTTTTTTCTACGGCATCCATCCACATCACCTGATCGTAGCCCGCTTTCTTTGCCCGCAAAGCTGGCAGAAGCGATGCGCCATAATTTCCGGCGCACTTGGCTTCTCCGGCGCCACCTTGTGAGGCGCGGGTAAAGACCTCTTCCACCCAAAGTTTAATGGGTTTTGGGTAATAAGGGCCTACCGGTCCGGTGAATATCAAGAACGTGTATTGCTCAGACGTATGCACACCAAAATATTCATCGGTGGCAAACATGAGGGGGCGAATGTACAACGCGTGGTCCTCTGCATCCGGAACCCAGGCGCGGTCGAGGTCAACCAGCATTTTCAAGCCTTGGAGAAAAAGCTCCTCGGGGATAGACGGCATACACATACGTTCCGCGGAGACATTGAACCTGCGCGCATGCAGTTCAGGGCGAAACAAAACAGGCTCACCATTGCGTTTGGTAGCCTTCATGCCCTCGAAAATACTCTGGCCATAGTGCAGTGCCAAGTTTGCGGGAGAGATGTCGAGACGACCGAAGGGCTCAATACGAGGATTCACCCAGGAAGTTCCATCATAGTCAACCATAAACATGTGATCAGAGATCACCTTGCCAAAAGGAATGTTGTTGAAATCTACAGAGGGAAGCTTGGATGATTCAGCGAGGGAAACTGTGATCGGATATTTTACAGCCATAATTAGAGATTGAGCGTTGACTGGTGAATGACCTTTGAAAGATGGGTCAAAGTTAAATACCTTTGTAGTAAACAAGAAATTTTATTTTAAAAACACCAGAAATAAACCGGCTCCTACAGAATATTCATTCATAAATAGGGCTTTTTATGTCAAAAAAATTTTGCTGGGCTGAAAAAGCCTTTTAGTTCAAGACAATTTTTTAAACGCCATACAAAAATATGTTTCCAACAGGAGAATTGGTTTTCAGAACCGCCAACAGTACGATAAATGACCTTTCAGCAGGTTTATACGGGAAAAATATCGTGGTGTTGGCTTTGGCAGAACCTGACAGCGAAGCCAACAAAGTATTTTTGTCCAAAGTGCTGTCGGCCGCCAAATTAGACCTTGTTTCAGATACCTTCTTTGTAGAGATACCTGCCGGGGAGCCGATAAATTGTTTTGTCGGGCTGCGGGAGCGCCCAAAATTCATCTTAGTCTTTGGGTTATCGCCCGCACAAGTCGGGTTACAGGCGGCTATTCAGCCATACCAAGTCACCCTGTTGCACCAGGTCACGTGGCTATTTGCCGATTCGATTTCCCAATTAGAACCCGATCGGGATAAAAAAGGAAAATTATGGTCGGCCTTGAAAGAAATATTTCTTTGATCCAGTCTCCTGTATCAAACATATTTTTGCTTCTACAATACCCCTAAACCGCTTGACTTTCGAAAATTTAACCATCAATCGTCTATATTCAACAACATGAAAGCATACGTTTTCCCCGGACAAGGTTCCCAATCAGAAGGCATGGGCAAGGAACTATACGAGTCCAACACACAGGCAAATGAACTCTATGAACAAGCCAATGCCATTTTGGGCTGGCGTATTACAGATGTCATGTTTGACGGTACAAAAGAAGACCTCACGCAGACGAATGTGACCCAACCAGCCGTTTTTCTGGAGTGTATAGTGCGGGTTAAAGTTGCTGGGGCGGCTTTTGACCCTGCTGCTGTAGCCGGCCACTCCTTGGGTGAATTCACCGCTTTGGCTGCTGCCGGAGCGCTCTCGTTTGAAGATGCGTTGTTGTTGGTGAGCCAACGCGCCGTGGCCATGCAAAAAGCATGTGACCGCACCGATGGTACCATGGCCGCGGTACTGGGCATGGAAGACGCGGCGGTAGAACAAATTTGTCGAGATATTGAAGGCGAGATCGTGGTGCCGGCAAACTACAATTCGCCGGGACAACTGGTCATTTCAGGCTCCCGAAAAGGCATTGAAATGGCGGCAGAAAAACTATCCGCGGCAGGCGCAAAGCGAGTGATTTTGCTGGCTGTCGGCGGGGCGTTCCATTCCCCCTTGATGCAGCCTGCACAAGATGAACTAGAGAAAGCCATCGCCGCGACCCATTTTGCCCGGCCTATTTGCCCGGTTTACCAAAATGTGCACGCGCTGCCGATGACCGACTCAGAGGCCATACGCCAAAACCTTGTGGCCCAACTCACCGCGCCGGTTCGGTGGACACAGTTGATCGAAAACATGATTTCCAATGGCATCACGGAGATGGTAGAAGTTGGGAGCAGCGCCGTACTTCGGGGAATGATCCGAAAAATCAACAAAGATGTTGCAACCTCCGGATTGTAACGGCTTTCAAACGCAATCAGTTACGTCACTTCAAAATTGAATTTTAAGTCTGACTATGGCCAATAAATCAACGGTAAAAAGCGGCCAACTGCTTCTGGCAGAGCCTTTTATGGTGGACCCCAATTTTCATCGCGCGGCGGTCTTACTTTGCGAGCACGATCAGGAAGGCAGTTTGGGCCTCATCCTCAACAAATTGACGGGCATGGGGATCAATGATATCGTTACAGACATGCCCGCCTTTGACGCGCCGGTGTTTTATGGTGGGCCGGTGCACACGGAGTCGCTCCAGTTCATCCACGACGTTGGCGATTTATTGGAAGATAGTTTGCTCGTGACCAAGGGTGTCTGGTGGGGCGGCGATTTTGAAAATTTGAAATTTCTCATTTCAAGTGGATTGTTGGAGCCGCAGCGGGTTCGATTTTTCATTGGTTGCGCTGGATGGTCGGGTGGCCAGCTGGAGGAAGAAATGGAAACATCTTCTTGGGTTGTTTCGCCGATGGATGCCAATTATGCCTTTAATTCGGCGCCAACAGCACTTTGGAGCCAAGCCATGTACAACAAAGGCAACCGGTTTGAAATTATTGCGGATATCCCGGAGTACGTTTCATGGAACTGACACGTACCTGATTATGCACATCGTATAAAACCTATGGGCTGTCAGCAGTTGCGGTTTTTTTTGGGTAACAGGTTGCTTTCATTTTTGAGTGGGCACAAAAAAAACGCGGCGCACTTTTGCGCCGCGTTCGGATTTCCCGTATATAATCTCATGAAAAGTGTTCAAAGTAAGGATCAATGATTGCCGCATTCTTTTGTTTCGCTGCCGTTTCCTTTCATTGATGATACAAATATGCAGTGTTTATCGCCACAACAAAAAGACACATATTTGCATTTGTTGAATAATATTTTTTTATATTTATTGTAAAATATTGCAATAATGATTGATTGACGATGATTATACGGATATATTAAAAAAATAGTCATGAATCTGGTGGTTTTTTTTCGAAATTTGTTGAAAAAAACAATTCAAAAAAAACTTAAAAAAAATTTATAAAGTGTAATTTAAAAAAAATTTGGCTGGTTGGGGGGTCATTTTTTTCTCAGACGCGACCAATTAACCCCTTACTCGGTGGATAAATATGGCGACACTTTATCCCACCATGCTTTATCGGTGAAAGCTTTTATGTTGAGGATATCTTCTGTGTGGGCGAAGTTGCCGTGTTGCGTGCGGTAAGCGATGATCAGGTCTGCTTGTTTTTTTGAAATATAGGGGTGTGCGTCTAAGGCTTCAGCGGATACGGTGTTGATGTTGAGGGTGTGTGTTGGGTATGCTTTTACAACGAGTTGGGGTTTGATGCGTTGGAACACGCTGTCGGGTAGGTTGTACATTTCTGCCAATTGATCGATGGATCGAAATCCGCCCAATTTTTCCCGAAAGTTGACGATTTGTTGGGCCCTTTTTTCGCCGATCAGGGGCAGGCTCATCCACGTTTCAACATTGGCCTGATTGATGTCGATTGGTCCATTGCCCCGCTCTTTTGGTGTGTTTTCGACATTCCCCGTTGCTGAAATGTACGGTGTTTTTTTCTCTGTGCCGTAGGGTGTTTGAAAAACGATCAAGGGTTCAAGTCGCGCGTAGTCTTCCTTTGAAAGGGTGTATATTTTTGCCAGGTCCTCTTTTTTTCTGAAAATGCCCCCTTTTTCCCGGTAGTGCAGCATACTTTGGATCGTACGGCCGGGAATGCCCAATTTTTTAAAATCACCCTCCGATGCGGTATTGGGATCAAAAGAAAAAAGTGCTGGTTTGTCCGTGGAATCGGCACTGGTTGTTTGCCGATCTTTTTTCATCCCGATGTGGACGTAAGGCAACAGCCGGGAGTAGTCTTTTGGCTGTAGGCTCCAGATTTTTTTAAAATCTTCTGGCTTTCGAAAGGAACCGCCTTTTTCGCGGAAGTGACAAATGTTTTGTGCTACTTTTTCAGAGAGCCCTAGTCGTTTAAAATCCTCTTCTGACGCGGTGTTGGGGTCAAAATCAAATTGTATTGCAGTGTTGGATGCGGTGGCGGATTGTCTAAATGCTTGCATCGTCGCCTCAAACGCGGAGAAATCTGTTGTCCTGGGCGGTCGGGTCCACTGGAGTATGGTGGGTATGGCAAAAACAGCGATACACAGGGTCAACAAGGTGAAAGCGCCCAACCGTTCTTTTCGGCTGAAATGAAAGAAATGGAGCAATTTTTTTTTCATAATACTTAGTTTTAAAGGGTTTAGAGGTAAATATCGTGTTATTGCTGTCGAGATTCCCAGGCACCTTGGGTGCGCACGTCGTGGTAAGCCCAGCCATTGGCGTCGCATTCTTTGCGCCAGCGCGCCACTTTTTTCCAAGCGTTGGATGCATCAAACACAACAATGCTGAAAGGAAATTTTTTTTGGCAGTCTGCAATGCTGAGCTCAGGGCTTTCGGACAGCACTAGGGCATCCACTTTTATAGCCGTCGTGTCGCCAGGGGTTATCCACGTGGTGTTTTCAATGAGCGCAATTTTTTGTTGAAAAAACTGGATAATGGGTTTATCGACGACCAGGTTATTGCTCCTAAAAAGCATCGTTTCGCTCAATAGGGCTGTTGTTTTCGCCCGAATACCAGAAGCAATTCGGTTGGATTTGGCGGTAAAATCTTCTTGTTTCTTGGTCAGGGTATCCGAGAGGGCGTACAAATGGTTGCCATCGAAAAAATCAATCAGCCGCAGTTTTTTTGTCACATGGTACACCACGACGGTGCGTTGGGTTTGCTTATAGGAAAGGGTATGGATGCGGTATAGCCCCAACAGGCACATTATGCTTAAGAAAGCGATCATCCAAGCGCCTTTTCTCCACACCATCAGCCCTCCTAGCAGGCCGAGACAACCATACAATGCCACCACCACCCAGCCGGGTATCCAGACATCGGACACGACACTTCCGGGCAAATTTTGAATGAAAACGATGGCTTTGTTGAGGCACTGCAACATGCCATACAACGCCCATCCAAGCCAATGGGCGAGTGTTGGCGACAAGGCATCGAGTAAAATCAGCATGGCGCCTCCCCAAAGGAAAATAGCGCCACCCAACACCACCAGCCAGCCAGCCAGCCAAAAATAGATGGGAAATTGGTTGAAATAAAAAAGTGACAGCGGTAAGGTACCCAATTGGGCAGATACGCCAACCAACAACACTTTCAGTCCCTCATCTACCCATTTCGGACCGGGGGGAAACATTTTGTACAATCGGGGATAGAAAAAAATCATCCCTGCAACAGCAGCATAGGATAGTTGGAAGCCTGCGTCAAACAGGAAATATGGATTAAACAACAACAGCCCAAATGCTGAAGCCGGTAATACATTCCAAGCAGGCGCTTCCCGCCAAAGGGCTTTTCCCAACATATAGGTGGTAAACATCACCGATGCCCGCAAGACGGAGGCTGTGGCGCCGGTCAACAGGGTGAACCCCCAGATGATCAGGAGAATAATCGCCGTTTCAAGCAGTCTCCACCGCCCACGCAAACGAAGTCGCTGTGTCAAAAACAACAACCCTATGTACAACATCCCCACGTGGGAACCCGACACCGCAAGCGCATGCATGGAGCCAGTCTCCGCGTATGCTGTCCTAAGTTCATCCGAAAGGTCGTCTTGGTAGCCCAACAGCAACGCTGATGCCACCGCATACTCATCTTGAGTCGGGAAGTGCTTTTGTAGCAGAGAGAGCAAGTGATCCCGACACGCATAAGCGCTCCGCCACAGCATGCTCCCGTGTCCCGATGATAGTAAGATCAAAGAGTCGGAATTTGTAAAGCATTGATAATGAATATTTTTATAGTGTAAATATCGTTGGTAATTAAATGCGTGGGGATTTTTTGGGGGCTCAGTAGGCATCAACGAGCCATGGATACCCAGCCGGTCGCCATAGCGAATAGCGTCTGTTGCAGCCCCCGGGTCGAAGAAGAGCAGCGCATTGCCTGATACCGGTGCCAAGGCGTCGGGTGATGGCCCCATGGCCTCCATCCGAACAGGAATTTTTGTTTTTGTACCGTGCGAGGCCGCCTCATACACGGTGCATACGAAGTACTGGCCTTCTGACAATTGTGGGGCAAAATGGTGGGGTTGCCGCAGTTCGTTGTGGGCGACAACCAAGTAGTACCCAGCCAAAAACAGGCACGTGAAGAAATTCGCACCGAAAAACCATCGGTCGCGGTACCGGTAGCGACGAATGGCAAAAAAAAGGGAAGAAAAGACGGAGGCGCCAAGCAGCCAGCCCATCCATTCTGGCTGACTGTCGCGCCAACTGCCCAAGGCTATGCCGAGTACAAAAGGCAGTAGCAAGCGTAAATAAGGGGTGTTTCTGTGGTTCATTAAGGTTATAGATCGTTACATAGGAAAGGTGTTTAAAGGTGTAACTGGTTCGGTGGTACGCTGTCTGGCCCCAAATGGCCTCTTTTTTGTCTCAGACGCGACCACCCTACCAGTTACGTTAAATGTTCACAACGGGCACTAGGCGGCACAATGGAACGCTTACCCGATTGTACTACTAAATTACCGCTTTTTATAGCACAATTGCAAGGGGAGCGTTGAATAAAAATAACAGGCCGTCGGGGCGCCGACCTTGTATTCATCCGGGGTAACTGGTTCGGTGGCCTGCTGTCTGGCCCAA
>CAIZLM010000111.1 GCA_903933805.1 uncultured Bacteroidota bacterium
AGTTTAGAAACCTTGTGACGCAGTAGGGTTGGTGGCATGGGGTGAGCGGCCGGATATTTTGGTAGGAAATTGATGAATAGAGTTTTTTAAATATTTGGCATTATCCCAAACCTCAGAAAAATCATCCAGCACTGCAAAGAATACATAAACTCGGCATAATCGCCGCGTAATACTTCATGAACCATTACTCAATAAACGCATGCGAAATACTTTATTAACACTTTTATTGGCCATTTTTTGTTTTTCTTTAACGGCCAACAATATCAATGTGACCCCACCTACCTTCACGAACGGTAGCGATGCGGAAGGCTACGGCTATGTCACCTTCGACCTAAGCTGGGAGAACTCTTGGCGACTCAGCAGCGGCGCCTCCAACTGGGACGCAGCGTGGGTATTCGTCAAGTACCGCGTCAGTGGCGGCGCGTGGCTGCCCGCCAATTTACACAACACGGGCCACATCGCCGGCACGGGTACAGCTGCCGACATCACGGTAGGGCTGGTGGACGACAATGCGGCCTTCAACGCGACGAGCAACCCCGGCATTGGCGCCTTTGTGTACCGGAGCAGTGCGGGCACGGGTACTTTCACGAGCACGGGCCTAAAGTTGCGCTGGGACTACGGGGCCGATGGCATTGCCAGTGGCACGAATGTAGAGGTAACAGTATTTGCCATCGAGATGGTGCGGGTACTGGAGGGCGCCTTCAACGTCGGCGGCGGCGGCGGTTACGGCGCCTTTACTTCCACGACGATCAGCACTGGGGATGCGACGGCGGCCGGAGGCTATCCCACGGGGCAAACTGCCCCTGCCAATGCTTCGTGGCCGAATGGCTACAACGGCTTTTACTGCATGAAATACGAAGTTACGCAGCAGCAGTACGTTGATTTTTTAAACACGCTGACGCAAACGCAGGCGACTGCGCGGAAGTACACGCTTAATCCCCTCAACTTTCGTTATGCCATCACCGGGAGTACGGTGGGTTTCTATGCAACCACCAATCCGAATGTGGCCTGCAATAACCTGAGTTGGGCAGACGACGCTGCGTACGCTGACTGGTCGGGCCTTCGGCCGATGACGGAGCTGGAGTTTGAAAAGGCCTGTCGAGGCGACCAGGCTGCGGTGAGTGGTGAATACGCCTGGGGCACGGCGGGTGCAGCAGGCAGTGCCTATACGCTGAGCGACGCTGGGGCTACCAATGAAGGCATTGCGACGAACTATAACACCACAGGTAACGCGGTGTACACCGCTACAAAAGGCTCCATCGGTGGTCCCGTTCGGGTGGGGATATTTGCGGCCAATGGGTCCAATACGGGCCGAGTGAGTTCAGGCGCTTCTTACTGGGGCATCATGGAGCTCAGCGGTAATGTGTATGAGCGTCCTGTTATGATTGACAAAGCGACGGGTCGAGCGTTCACGGGTACGCATGGTGATGGCCTACTGGCCAGCAACGGCGATGCCAATACTGCCGCCTGGCCCGGTACGGATGCCGTCGGCGCTGGCTGGCGCGGTGGCGCTTGGACCACCAGTTTGAACGACCTGCGAGTCTCGGACCGCATCTACACTACTAATTTACCGGACTCCACCCCGGGACTAGCCACGAGCGGCTTCCGGGCCGTCCGTCGTTAGCCGCTCGTGGCTAGGTCTTTGCTCCGAAAAAAATATTTTCTGGCATCGTTTATAATAAGTACTGGTTGTGTGGTCACATTTTGACTCAGACGTCATCACCCAAGGGGAATGATCAATAATCCCGGTCGGCACGCGCTGGCCGGGATTTTTTTTTGGGTTGTGGGGGTACACACGTGTACCCCCACAACCCAGAGTACCTCTCCGCGTTGTTACCCTATTATTTGCGATAGGACGTGTTAAATGACTTCGGCGACCACAAAAATACTGCCAATTACGACGATCAGGTCATCTGATTCGGCCGCGCGACGCGCTGCCTTTAGGGCATTGGGGACGGAAGTATAGGTCCGCCCCTGTAAACCAAAAGCATGGGCTTTTTCTTGTAAAACGAGGGCGTCAAGCCCCCTCGGGATATTGGCTTTGGCGAAATAATAGCGTGCTGTGGTAGGGAAAAGGCCTAGTACGCCTTCTACCGACTTGTCGTTTACAAAA
>CAIZLM010000112.1 GCA_903933805.1 uncultured Bacteroidota bacterium
AGTTCCATAAGGTTATTCGAAATTCAGGGTTTATTATATCAACTATACTAATTCGAATATCTTTTTCTGTTAGCGGTATCATTAATAATATACTGATTGTTTCTGCTATTTTATTTGGACTTTCAATACTTTTCATACATAATAAATTTGAAAAGAAATTAGCAGAAGAAATTAATGACATTAATGACATTGAAGAATGAAAAATAGCAATGAAATTATGTAACAGGTTAGCGTGGTCGCGTCTGAGACAAAAATGGAACTGTGAGCGCTCCCCTTTATTCGATCAAAAAATCATTCATTTATTCGAATCGGGGTAGAAATAGAAGACAATATGGGTTCGTGGGAGGCTGACTTTTTAGCGTAGGAGAGGCCACCAATGGTGACGATCAGTAAAGGTATTTGCCTTTCCAGTCTTCCCGCAACTTGATCCGCACCTTTTCCTCTGTTGGATTTGAACCTGGTTCGTACAGGATGGTGCCATCCACCTCCTTGGGCAGGTTGTCTTGTTGCACAAAATTTCCTTGGAAATCATGGGCATACTGATAGCCGGAGCCATAATTGAGTTGTTGCATCAACTTGGTGGGCGCATTGCGCAAATGAAGCGGGACGGGTAAGCTTCCTGTTTGTTTGATCAGTTCGTATGCCTTGCCAATGGCCTTGTAGCTCGCATTACTTTTGGGCGAGGTGGCAAGATAAATGGCGCATTGTGACAAGATGATGCGCGCTTCCGGCATGCCAATCATGCGAATGGCATCCATGGTTGTCGTGGCCATCAAAAGTGCGTTGGGGTTGGCCAGGCCAATGTCTTCAGACGCCAAAATGAGCATGCGCCGGGCTATAAACTCAATATCTTCGCCGCCATCCAGCATGCGGGCGAGCCAGTACACGGCAGCATTGGGATCACTGCCGCGCATACTTTTGATGAATGCAGAAATGATATCGTAGTGTTGCTCACCGGTTTTGTCGTATCGCGCAGCATTTTGCTGAATAAATTCCTGTACCAAACGGTTGGTTACCTGCAACCTCGAACCCGGCGTGCGGTGGTTGGCCATCAATTCCAAGGCATTCAACAGTCGCCGTGCATCGCCACCGGAATACAGCAACATTGCATCGTATTCAACGATTTCAATGTCAAGCGACCTCAAAAACGCATCTTCCACCAACGCTCGGTCCACCAAACCCACCAGTTCCTCTTTGGTCAGGTGGTGCAAAACATACACCTGACAACGCGACAGCAAAGCAGGAATTACTTCAAAAGAGGGATTTTCCGTTGTTGCACCGATGAGGGTAACGATGCCTTTTTCCACCGCGCCCAGCAAGGCGTCTTGTTGGCTTTTGGAAAAACGATGTATTTCGTCAATAAAAAGTATGGCACCTTTTTGTTGAAAAAGATGCTGCTTATCGGCACTTTCTATCGCATCCCGAATATCTTTGACCCCTGCATTGATGGCTGAAAGTTGAAAAAAAGGCTTGTTCAACAACTTCGCAATCAACTGTGCCAAGGTCGTTTTACCCACACCGGGAGGGCCCCAAAGAATAAATGAAGGTATTTTCCCCCTTTCAATCGCTTGTTTCAGCACAGCGCCCTCCCCCACCAAGTGTTGCTGCCCCACATAATCAGCAAGGGTTTGAGGACGCATACGTTCGGCGAGTGGAATCATAAGATCGGTGGCTTGAAAAAATATTTGTCAGGTATTACAACTTAGGTGGTCGCGTCTGAGAAAAATCGTGGTTGCGCATTACAGGAAGAAGCGGTTTTGCCACGATACGGAAAAAATTGAGCATTTTTGGGCAAAACACCGTGTCCGCCAAGTCGTTGCGATCGAACAAAGGTAAGGCAGAATACGTTGGCCCTGATTTTGCAAGTCCAAACAAATTCATAATTTTGGGGATTGGGACAGATTTCCGAAAAAAAACACGCCAAAACATAGGTTTTTTACGACTTCAAACGCCTACCTTACCCATATCAAAACTGAAAAAATCACCACTGCAGCACACTTAGATGACGAGAGACCATTCTATCAGAGTTTTTATCGTAGAAGACGACCCTGTTTACCAACGGTTGATCAAGTATGTTGTCGAATTGGACTCCGACCATGAGGTGCATGTTTTTTCTTCCGGAAAAGCATGTTTGGCCAGCCTTGGGCTTCACCCAGACATCGTTTCCCTCGATTTCTCACTACCCGACATGACAGGCGAGGAAGTACTACGCCGCATAAAAGCATTCGACCCAGAGATTGGGGTGATCATATTGTCTGGTCAAAAAGACATTGGTACCGCAGTAAAGTTGCTCCGAGAAGGCGCATTTGATTACATCATCAAAGACGCAGAAACCAAAGAGCGACTCCAGAACTCCCTTTTTCACATCAAAGACAAGATAAGCCTGAAAAGAGAGGTGGACTCTCTAAAAGCTGAGTTGGTGGAACGGTATGACTTCAGTAAACACCTGATTGGCCAAAGTCAGCCCATGCTTCAAGTGTATAACCTCATTGAAAAAGCTGTTAAGTCCAACATCAATGTATCCATTCAAGGCGAATCGGGGACCGGAAAAGAAGTAGTCGCCAAGAGCATTCACCACAATTCACCCCGCAGAAAAGGGCCATTTATTGCCCTAAACATGAGCGCAATACCGAGAGACCTGATTGAAAGCGAGCTTTTTGGGTATGAAAAGGGCGCTTTTACCGGCGCGTTGACCCGCAAAAAAGGGCATTTTGAACTTTCCAATGGGGGCACGTTGTTTCTTGACGAAATTGCGGACCTCGAAATCAGTATTCAAGCCAAGTTGCTCCGGGCGCTCCAAGAAAGAGAATTTATCCGTTTGGGCGGGGAAAGCCCCATCCCATTTGATGCCCGACTGATTGTAGCCACCCACAAGAATTTGACAGAAGAAGTTCAAAAAGGAAACTTTCGAGAAGATCTTTACTATAGACTTCTCGGTTTGAGCATCAAACTACCACCATTGCGAGAACGCGGCAACGATATCATTCTTTTGGCCAAAAATTTTCTCGCAAATTACGCCAAACAACAGGGCACAAAACCACTGGAACTTTCCAAAGACGCAAAAAACAAATTACTCAACTACCACTTTCCAGGCAACGTGCGAGAATTGATGGCGGTGATAGAACTCGCTTCTGTCATGGCCGACGGCAAGTATGTAGAAGCTGTTGACATACAACTCAACAACATCTCAAAAAATCCGGAATTCCTGCACCAAGAACTCACCATGGACGCTTATAAAGATCAAATTATTCAATTTTACCTCCAAAAGTACCAAGACAACGTACAAGTGGTAGCCGAAAAATTGAACATCGGAAAATCTACCATCTACAGGTTACTTCAGGACAAAAAATAAGTGCCGGCTGAGTTTTGTAACCGGTTGCATTTTTTTATTGCCTCCGCGATTTACACAAAAAAATTCCGTCAAATATTTTCTTACCTTAACTTTACCAATTCCTGAATCTCAAATAACGGGTTGGGTGTCACGCTGTCTGGTAAAAAATGACCACTTTTTTGTCTCCCACGCGACCAACCAACCAGTTACCATCTCAATTCGTTACGATGCTCACAAAAAACAGTACCATTTCGCTCATCCTTCAAGGTGTTGAATCGCTCCATCCTTCCAGAGAAGAGGTGATACTGTTGCTTTTGGCCGAAAACAACCTGCCAGATATTGCGTCACTCATTGATGCCTTGAACAGTAAAAACATTGTCTTCTTTGGCGGTGTTTTTCCGGGTATTATCCACGGAGACAACCTCTTATCGGAAGGTTGTATCATCAAAAAATTTAAAGCCCTGACACCCCCTTTCTGCGTGTCTGATATTGCTGACCTCCAATTTAACGGGCTCTATGAAAACCCCAATTTAAACATCATACCCAATGGTACTGCTGTGATATTAATGGACGGACTGACCCCCAATATTTATCGCTTTTTGGATGGCTTAAACGACTTACTCGGAGCGGAATGTAATTTTATTGGTGGTGGGGCAGGGTTTAACAGTTTCGTACAGCAGCCTTGTGTATTTTACAACGATGGGTTTAAATCAGATGCTGCCGTCGTTTGTATCATAGACCAACAGGTTCATCTGGGCGTCCGGCACGGTTGGGAACGCTTATCAGGCCCCTATGTTGCCACCGAAACAGATGGTAACACCATTGTCCAATTAAACTGGCAAACAGCGCTGGATGTTTACCGCGACGTGGTGGAAAAGGACAGTGGTGTGGCCCTTGATGCCAATAATTTTGCTGGTATCGCACAAGGATATCCGCTCGGAATATTGCGTGAAAAAGAGGATTTAATTGTGCGTGATCCTCTGGCTATTGACGAAAACGGCGCCATTATCTGTATTGGTGACGTGCCCCAAAACGTCCCGTTGTACATCTTGAAAGGCGACGCCAATACATTGTTAGAGGCTGCCGGCGCAGCCATCAACGACTGTGGGAAAAAAACAGGATTCCCGATTGTCGCAAATGGGACCTTTGTGGTGGATTGTATCACCCGTGCACGGTTTCTCGACCATCAATTTTCCCAGGAAATAGCCATTATACGCGAAAAACTATTGATTGAACACGAGGAGCAGGAGCCTTTTGGCATTCTCAGCCTCGGCGAAATATCTTCTTATGGTGAAACGCTCTTGGAGCTTTTCAATAAAACCATTGTAATCGGCACCCTTCATTGATAATACTGACACCTTCATCATGCCTGAAAAAAATCAAATAATCCAAGACGTTTCATTGTTATACGAG
This sequence comes from uncultured Bacteroidota bacterium, assembly GCA_903933805.1. Taxonomy (GTDB): domain Bacteria; phylum Bacteroidota; class Bacteroidia; order Chitinophagales; family Saprospiraceae; genus M3007. The sequence goes on from CAIZLM010000112.1 coordinate 4,745, forward strand.
TTATCCCTTTCTGTGGGAAACACACTCGACCCAGAAGAAAACTGTTACAACTTCCTCAGAACCCTGATCAGCCGAAAAAGCTTGAATTTCGGGGCAATTTGGCTACACCAATCGCCAGATTTTGACCCTGCACGTTGCAATTTGTTCTTCGTTTACCCGCGATTCCGGGGGGCAGAGACCACGATCAGTTGTAGTCCCTATATCTTACAAGAACTTTCCACCAAATCTTACTTCAGCGTCTCCAGTAAGAGTCCGCACTTCGACGAGATCATTCACGAAAAAAAGGTCGGAAAAGGCGCCTATGCTATTTTCAGACTTGGAAACCTGGGCTTTCTGAAACTGTTCGCGTCCAATCGCCCCAACGGCTTTCCGGAAATTGAAATGGCGCAACTGAAACAAGTGGTGGACAAACTCAAAATATCCCTGACCGGCTGCTTTGCCCACTTACAGTTGAAAACAGAAACAAAAAATCGAATATACGCCCAAAAAGCGCTGGAAGAAAGCGAAAACAAACTCCGACGCATCATTGACTCCTCCCTCGACGCCGTTATCTCCATTGACAACCAAGGAAACACCATCGAGTGGAATGCCCAAGCCGAAAAAATGTTCGGATACGCACGAGCAGAAGCCATGTGCAAAAATTTGGAGGCGCTGATCATTCCAACTCGTTATAGCGCCCTTTACCAAGAAGCACTCCGAGAACACCTGCATGTACCCCACGATACCACTGCGTCCAACAAACGATATGAAATAAACTGCATCAGAAAAAATCAAACAATATTTCCGGCTGAACTCAGCATTGCCACAGACAACAACCACACCCTGTTTGTCGGCTTTTTTAAAGATATCACAGAACAACAAAAAGCCAGAAAAGAAATTGAACAGGCCAGAAATCTGATGGAAACCATGATCGCCAACCTGCAAACCGGTATCCTGCTAGAAGACAGCAGCGGCCGTATTGCACTGGCAAACAAATCCTTTTGCGATATCTTCTCCATCACGTTCGAACCCCAAAAATTGATCGGATTGGACTGCAAAATGGCTGCTGAACAATCCAAAAACCTATTCCAAGACCCCGACTCATTCATTCAAAGCACACATGATGCCATCAAAAATGGCATGATCGTCGAAAATGAAGTCCTCAACATGGCCGATGGACGCATTATTGAGCGAAATTTCATCCCCCTCTTTGCCCGTCATAAATTCGAAGGGCAACTTTGGCAATATCGGGATATCACAGAACGAGAACATAACCAGAAAGCCATCCTAGAAAGCGAAGAAAAATATCGCGGTGTACTTGAAAATATGGCCCTGGGACTCTTGGAGGTTGACTTGGAAGATACCATCCTGCGCGCAAACAATGCATTTTGCCAAATGGTTGGCTATGAACCAGCGGAACTCATCGGAATCAATGC
>CAIZLM010000113.1 GCA_903933805.1 uncultured Bacteroidota bacterium
CGTGTCCCGCACAGGCTTGGTAGGATCGAAACTCAGCGCGCTGCCGATGGCCCCCCTGTCTGCAAAGTGATTGTCGGAAAGCATCCCTTTGAAATGGACGTTTACCTGCAACGTATTGTTGAAAAAGCCGGGGTTCAGGTTCACGGCGGCTGAATATCGGCTGAAATTATCGGTTTTCAACACACCGTTCTTGTTGGTGTAGCCGAAAGAAACCCTGTACGGCACAGGGCCAATACCACCGGAAAGGTTCACATTGTGGTCTTGTCCCCAAGCGGATTGGTATATTTCATCCTGCCAGTCTGTTTTCGCGGTACCGAGCAGTGCGCGGGATTTTTGATACTTGGTATTGGTGGAGTCGCTGTAATGATTTTGTACGGCATGGATAAATTCATCGGCGGTGAGTACATCCACACGGTTGTAGGTTTGTCCAACCGACACATTGGCATTGTATCCGACCTGAATTTTTTTACCCAGTTTGCCTTTTTTGGTGGTGATGATGATGACACCACCGGAAGCCCTGTTGCCATAAATTGCGGCTGCAGAGGCGTCTTTGAGCACCGTAATGGTCTCAATATCGTTTGGATTGATAACATTCAATTGGTTTCTGCTGCCCGATACCCCGCCGTTGTCGAGCGGAACACCATCCACCACGATGAGTGGGTTGTTGGAGGCAGAAAGCGAAGACTCGCCCCGAATCCTGATTTGTGAGCCACTGCCGGGGGCGCCATCGGTGGAGATAACCACCCCGGCTACTTTTCCGGCGAGCAATTCTTGGGGCCCGGTGATGGCTCCTTTGTTGAAAGAGCCCACGCTGACAGATTGCACCAACCCCGTTGCATCTTCCCGTTTAACGGTCCCGTAGCCAATCACGACGGTTTCCCCCAAGGAAATACCAGCCGATAGATAGACATTGAGAATATTGCTCGAAGTAATGGCAACGACTTGTTCGGTATAGCCCGTGTAGGTAACTTTCAAGGTCGTTGTACCCTCTGGCAAAGTGAGGCGATAATTACCATTGACATCTGTGATGACGCCGGTGGTGGTACCCGGAACAGCGACAGATGCACCAATCAGGGGTTCCCCGCTGTCAATATCGGAGACGGCCCCCGATATTTGCCTTTGGGCAAGGGCCATACTTCCGGATAGAAGCAGGCAACATACCGTCCATAGGCACGATTTGAGTTGACGTTCAAGCATAAAAAGAAAGAGTTTAGAATATGATTAATCCAATAAATTAGTGTTGCAGGCGCGCCGGCCTTCCAACAGTCCTTTCGTGTGAATAAGTACCTATTAAATCAGGCATTCAGCAGTGGGTTGAGCCGACTGTCGATGTTTGCCCCTACTTCCTTGCCCATCAACCAGCGCATTCTGTCGTTTTCTTGGTTTTTGTTTAATGGATTCGTTACCCGCGCACCATCGGCCACATAAATAACCGTCATCACCTCCCGCATTTTACTGGAATGGTTGGCCGGAGCCGAGTGTATGGTCCAACCGGAATGGAAGGTTGCATCACCGGCTTGCATGGTGTCGGGACTTGAAATGGTATAGCCACGTTCTCGTATCAAATCATCCAAAACAGCCTCAGACTCATCTGAGATTTCAAGGTTGCCGACAAAGCCTCCTTGGTGAGAACCCGATGCAAAGGTCAACATACCCATGCCTTGCGCTATGTCAACCAATGGCATCCACATCGTAATGGTGTTGGCGGTGTCAATCGGCCAATAATACTGATCCTGATGCCAGGGTGTAAGCCCCCCTCCTGGTTCTTTGAACAAGGCCTGGTCATGGTAAAGTCTAACCCTTTCCACGCCCATTAAACCAGCAGCAATTTGGGCAAATCGCTTGGCCATCGTGAAATTTCGAACCGCCTCGTCGTCCTCCCAGAGGTTCATCGTTTGGAGAAAAGCTTTTCCGTAGGTATCGCGGTTTTCCATCGTGCGATTTTCGGTGTTCAACCGTGAAGCGGCGTCCACAATCACACGCCTATACGGTGCCACTTCTTCCGAAGACAGCACACCCTTTAGCAGAATATGCCCTGCCTCATGGTAATCGGTTGCTTGCATGTCGGAGATTGCAAAGGGCTGCGTTAAGGCTGGTAAAACAGTTTTCTGAGACATAAGAAATGAAGCGTTTGGGGACTTCTTTAGGGTAACTGGTTGGGTTGGACGTAGTCTAGCACAAATAGGCCATATTTCGCAGATTTTTTTGACTGAAGCACTGCAACAGCCTAAAAAAACGATCTGCTTTAGTAAAAACGGCTACTTTTTTGTCCCAGACACGACCATCCAACAGGCTACATTTTTTGTATGCAAAAAAACAACTTGTAAAATTAGTTTACTTTTCCATTATTTGCCAAAAAACGTGTAATTTTGTCATATTATTAAATAAATTTTGTCAATTTAAGATAAAATAGAATAAAATGCGGGCTACGTATGAGCAATTGAATGAAACCGCGGAGTGTTCATTCTTGTATCGCAGGTTTATACAGGCTCGACTAGATGCTCCATTTCATTTTCACCCGGAACTGGAGTTAACCTTAATTTTGGAAGGTAGTGGGCGGCGGTTGGTCGGGAGGCAGGTTTCAAATTTTGAGGCTGGAGATTTGGTGCTACTCGGCCCAAACCTGCCCCATACTTGGTCTGGCAACGACCCCACAACCCCTCATGAGATGTCGAGATCCATTGTTATCCAATTCAAAGAGCATTTTGCAGGCGAGCAATTTTGGCATATACCAGAAATGGCCGCCATTCGAACCCTCTTTCAAAGAGCCCAATCGGGTCTTTTAATCAAGGGAAAAACGCGGGACAAAGTGGCGCGAAACATGGTCTCCGGCATCCAGAATACGCCTTTTGAGAAAATGTTACAACTGGTTGACACCCTTCACTGTATCGCCACTTCCGACGAAACTGAATTGATCGACCACCATTTCACAAACTACCTGCCCTCTGGGGTTGAGTCTGAGCGGTTCCAGAAGGTCTATTCGTACCTGATGGAACACTATCGGGAAGATATTTCCTTGGAAAAAATCGCTGCCATCGCCAACCTAACCCCCACCTCTTTTTGTCGTTTCTTTAAAAAAATAACCCGAAAAACCTTCGTAGATGCCCTCACCGAGTTCAGGTTAAAACATGCCTGCCAGCTGCTGTCTTCATCAGAAAATTCAATTTCGGATATCTGTTTTGAAAGCGGCTTCGGGAATATTTCGTACTTCAACAAAGAATTTAAGAAATCACTTGGACGCAGCCCAATGCGCTACCGAAAAATGTTCATTCCACTTTAAAATCAGCGCATCTTGGAAATCTTGGCGCATGTATTGCCCACCCTTTCAACAGGGCGCCGGCCTCCGCAGACGGGCTTATCACCGTACCCAGCATAGAATCACTGACATGATTCAACGGTACTTGTCGTGCCGGACAAACGGATAGTACCCGAATTGGTTACCTTTGCGCCGGGTATTCGGCATCCTGCCACCTGTATTCCATTTTCAGTATTCAGTAAATTCTTCCCTGTGAACTTTCTTACCCTCGAAAACATCACCAAAAGCTACGGCGAAAAGGTCTTGTTCCAAAATATCAGCCTCCACATAGACAAGGGGCAAAAAATTGGCCTGATCGCCAAAAATGGCACTGGCAAAACAACCCTCATGCGGGTCATAGCGGGCCGAGAGGGCTCTGAGGGAGAACGTGCCAAGATTATCTTGCGCAAAGACATCCGCATCGGCTGGCTCGACCAAGAGCCAAAATTTCATCCGGAATTGGATGTGCTGTCTGCCGTACTCGACCCCGCCAACCCCTTGGTACGGGTACTCCAACGCTACGAACATGCACTCGCCCACCCTGAGCTAATACAGGAACTACAAGATGCCATTGCCGAAATGGACCACCAAAACGCCTGGTCATTTGAAGCAAAAGTCAAAGAAACACTGTTCCGCTTCCGCATGGAAAACTTCGAACAAAAAGTGACCACGCTCTCTGGAGGACAACAAAAACGTCTCGCCTTGGTGAAAATCCTGCTCGAAGAACCCGATTTTCTCATCCTAGATGAGCCCACCAACCACTTGGATGTGGAAATGATCGAATGGCTGGAAGAGTACCTGCAATCGCCGGGTATCACGCTTTTCATGGTTACCCACGATCGCTATTTTCTGGAAAATGTGTGCGACAGTATCCTGGAATTAGATGGCGGCGTGCTGCGCCGATACTCGGGGTCTTATTCCGACTACTTGGAAAAAAAGGCGCAGCGGGAGGAAAACGAAGCCACGACCTACGAACGTCAAAATAAACTCCTCAAAAATGAACTCGATTGGGTTCGAAAATCGCCACAAGCGCGCACAACCAAAGCCAAAGCCCGGGTTGATGCCTATTTTGACCGAAAAGAAACCAACGACAGCCTGAAAAAAAAGAGCGACGAAATGACCCTGGCCATCAAAGAAACCTGGCTGGGCGGTAAAATCGTCGAACTCCACAACGTCAGCAAATCTTTTGGAACCAAACGACTGATTGAGAACTTCTCCTATAAATTTAAGCGAAAAGAACGCATCGGCATCGTCGGCCAAAACGGCGCCGGAAAATCTACCTTCCTCGAACTCATTACCCAAACCTTGGCGCCCGACACGGGAAAAGTAGTGGTGGGCGAAACGGTAACCTTCGGACACTACCGCCAAGAAGGCATCAAACTGGGAGAAGACAAACGCGTCATTGATGCCGTACGCGACATCGCCGATTATATTCCCCTAGAAAAAGGAAAAGAAATTTCTGCCGCGCAAATGCTGGAGCGGTTCCTGTTTAGTAGGTCTCAGCAGCAGGTGTACGTCAGCCAACTCAGCGGTGGAGAACGCCGCCGGCTATACCTGCTCATGGTGCTGATGAAAAACCCCAATTTCCTCATCCTCGATGAGCCCACCAACGACTTGGATGTACTGACACTCCAAGTGTTGGAAGATTTTTTAGAGGATTACCCAGGTTGCCTCGTGGTGGTTACCCACGACCGGTATTTTATGGACCGACTGGTGGATCACCTGTTTGTTTTTGAAGGAAACGGCCAAATCAAAGACTTTAATGGCACCTATGCGGAATACCGCGCCCTCAAACGCACGGAGGCCAGCAGTAACAACCAAAAATCTGCCGGCAATGGCCCCACACCAGCGGTCGTACGCGCCACATCAACCCCCAGTACCCTGACCAGTACGGAACGCAATGAGATGAAAAAACTCGAAAAAGAAATTGCTTCCTCCGAAAACCGAAAACGCGATATCCTAGAAAAATTCAACGCCGCCAACCTGTCTGCGACCGATGCCAGCAAGCTCTCAACGGAATTGGGCACCCTACAACAAGCATTGGAAACGAAAGAGTTGCGCTGGCTGGAACTGGCAGAACGCGGCGGATAAATACCCGTCTCCTCCAACAGTTGCCTGGCGCTGACGTAGAAATGAATGCGGGTAATTCAACCTGATTTTGAATGGAATTTTTGCCAAAAGTACACAGAACCGCTTTGTGTTGACTTAAAGGTCGTATCATGCACCTGTATTCGGGCTTGAACCGCTACTTTTGCGCGATTTTTATAGACAACACATCATGCACGAGGAACATACCACAACCCAGACGGCCACTCGACCTTCACCGCCAGCAGCAGCAAAGCCCGGTTTTTTTGAAAAACTAACCAATTGGGAACTTTGGCCTGGCTGGGTGCTGTATGTCACCCTCGCACCATTCTGGCTCTATTATGTGGTTCGGGCGCGTTCCTTTTGGTTTTTCACCGCATCAAACCCCACCATTCCTTTTGGCGGCTATGAGGGCGAAACAAAAACGGATGTGTACAAACAGCTGCCGAAAGACTGCTACCCCAGAACGGTCCTGAACAAACCCGGCGAAGCCTTTGATACTGTAAAACGTCGCGTCGCCGATGCTGGGTTTCAATATCCTTTCATCGTGAAACCAGATATAGGCCGCAAGGGGCTGTTGTTCAGAAAGTTAGATACCGAAGCGCAATTGGAGGAATACCACCACTATTGTCCGATGGATTACCTCGTACAAGATTTGGTGGACCAACCCATGGAACTGGGGGTTTTTTATGTGCGCCACCCTTCCAAACAAACCGGACAAATCACCGGTATTATCCTCCGCGAGGCACTGGAAGTATGGGGCGACGGCCAAACAACGCTCCGTGAACTCATTGTGCGGCACCCCCAAGCGGGAAAACGTGCGGAAGAAATGTGCCGAAAGCACGAAGACCTGCTCGACTGGGCTCCCGCCGACCGCGAACGATACGTGCTTTCTTATGCCATCAACCGCAGCCGTGGCGCCCGACTCCGCAACCTTTCCCACGAAGCCGATGCCGAACTCACCGCTTTTTTTGACAAACTCAGCCTCCACAGTGGCGCTTTTTATTGGGGGCGCTACGACGTCAAGTGCCATTCCATCGCTGACCTGAAACAGGGGAAAAACTATGCCATTCTTGAGTACAACGGCGCAGGAGCCTCCCCCAGCCATATTTACCATTGCGGTATGTCTTTGTGGCAGGCATACAGCGTCATTCTTTTCCACTGGAAACTTCTTTTTGAAGTGAGCAAATGGAACAACGATCACGGTGTTCCTTATTGGCCTTTTTGGAAAGGCTTGCGCTACCTTCGCACCGTCAATCGCCACCTGGATTTACTAGACCAATACGATTGACCACTGTCTATTCACCGATGATCGCGATCGAAGCAACATGAAAAGCATATTCAGGGTCTTTTACTCAGGCCTTTCCATCAGCCTTCTGGGCTCTATGGTCATCGGTACCATCAGTGTATCAGCGATGCAAATCAGCATTACGGAAGGCGTTCGCCCTGCCATTCATTTTTCGCTGGGAAGTATCGTTGCGGAAATTATTTATGTGCGCTTGCTCCTGGTTGCCCTATCCTGGATTCGCAAACAAGATCATATATTTAAAATCTTGGAATGGGTGTCCGTGCTCATCGTGGTGGTTTTGGCCGTGGGCAGTTTTAAAGCGGCACTGGGCCACCACAATGCCCAAAACCCATTGCTGTCACAAACCATGCACCGGTTTATTCTCGGCTTTACCATGCGCACTATCAGCCCGGCAGCCATACCCTTTTGGTTGGGCTGGAGTTCAGTTTTGTACGCCAAAGACATTCTGCAAAACAAAAAAGGTTTTTTTAACGGCTATCTGGCAGGTATCGGTATCGGCACTTTTATTGCCCACTGTATTTTTATTTTTGGTGGTAAATTGGCCGTTGAAAAACTCGACGCAGGCCAAGATGTCATAAACTTTGTCATTGGTTGCGTCTTTGCAGCCACCGCAGCCATCCAAATCTGGAAGATCGCCACAAGGAAAGATGGCGTCAAAAAATTACAGGAAAACGAATCAGTTGCTTCACCAGACCAAACTTCTTCGGCCAAATGATTGGAATTGTTGGCGGCATTGGACCGCTCGCAGGCATTGATCTGTACAAACGTATCCTTGAACACACTGCTGCGCAGTCTGACCAAGATCATTTGCCGGTATTACTGGCCGCTCTTCCGGGCGAAATTTCAGACCGAACCGCTTTCTTACTCAGTGGTATAGGCGAAAACCCTGGACTTGGCATTGGAAAAATAATCATGATGCTGGAAAATGCCGGCGCAAATCAAATAGCCATCGCATGCAATACCGCCCATGCCCCGGCTATTTTTGATGCCATGCTGCATTACCTCCAATCAATGGGCTCTAAAGCAGAAATTATCCACTTGGTTGATATTACAACAGCAGCAATATCCGCCCATACCATCGACTTTAGACATGTTGGCGTGCTGTCAACCACAGGAGCCTACAAAACAGGTATATTCCAACAAGCCCTAGCTTCCGTCGGACTGAGCCCGGTAATATTGCCCTTTGAAAAACACGAAATACTCGTACACGAATCCATCTACGCCCTCAAATTGTTCGGAGAAAACGTCGAACAACAGGTGATTGACAACCTCAACGCTGCCATCTTGGCTTTGAAAAACTTGGGGGCACAAGCTGTTTTGCTCGGCTGCACAGAAATAGGTATGGTCGAAAGCTTACTCGACTTCAGGGGCATGACCGTTTTTAACCCCAATACGATCATGGCACAGACGTTGATTCAAAAACACCGCCCCCTTAAAGTTACATGACGGCAAACCACTGTTACCACGCTAGCATCAGAAAAATCTGACCGCATGGTTGGATAGTGGTTCACCGTCATGCTCCATCTTTAAAGTATGTTGTTATTGCGCCCGGTCGTACTGGCAGCAAGCGTGCAGTTTTGCGTAGGTCTTGTCGTCAGCTTTTACCATGTCGGTATCGTGACCAACGGCTGCAACCGCCTTGTGGACCTTGGCGGGTGTCACTTTTTTGCCGTTGAAGGTGATGGCGAGGATTTTCGTGTCCACATCCCAGTCGGCAGTTTTAACGCCTTTTATTTTAGCAGCTTTTTCAATGCGTTGCTCACACATTCCGCAGTTGCCATACACCTTAAATTTGGTGGTCATTAACCCTGCTGGAGTCGATGCAGCAGGCATGTTTTGCGCCTGGGCAGCACCCATGTTGAACAGTAAAAACAAGCCGAAAAAAATTCCGTATTTCATGTTGAAGGAGATTTAAAAGTGAAACAAATGAAAATTGGCAACTGGTTAGGAGGCACGCTGTATGGCCCAAAAAAAACTACAGCCCTGCCGGCGCAAATCGAATACCCAGGTAGCCAATCTGCCGCATCATGGGAGCCCACACCTGGGAGCCATTGAAAAAAGGGCTTTGTGGCTCCTCTGCCGCGATGATCGCATGGTGTTGCTGGTATCCGGTAATATTTTCACAGCCCGCATACAATTCCCATTTTTGGCCAAAACGCCGGGTCACCTGCGCATTCCAGAGCCCAAACGTAGGTGTAGTAACGGGAAAATCATGTGTATAGCGGTGTGGAAGGGCGGAATTGTCGGGCAAACGCTGCTCCCCTACTATTTGTACGTACGTGGTGAACAACCAGCGCTTGGCAGGAGTGGCATAGTCCAGCGTGATAAGACCGCGGTGCTTGGCGACCAAGGGCTGTGTTTTCAGGTTTCCATCAGCGAACATTGCGCGGACATCATTCCACTTAAACGCCAGTTTCACATCAAGTCCCTTCAAGATGTTGTACTGAAAATATACCAGCAAACTGTTGCTGAACGACTTGCCGGGGGCATTGTAAAACGACACTGAAAAGGTGCTGTCCGACCCGAAAACCGTGGGGGGCTGTTCAACATCCACCAATACCTGGTTGACAAAATCGGTGCGGTATAGGTCAACGCTGAAATTTGCATCGCGGCGGGCTATTTTGAAATCACGGGTGTAATTCACCCCGTAATTCCAGGCTTCTTCCACCCCAATATCACTGGCAAAACGAAATGATCGGTTGCTTGCAAGCAGGCTGATGTTTTCAGCCATAAGATTGGGCGATCTAAATCCCCGACCGGCAGATACCCTGAACACACTTTTGGGGGTAAAATTATACTTGGCGCTCATGCGTGGTGTCACCTGCCAACCAAATCGGCTGTTCCAGTCCACCCGGCCACTGAGCACCACCACCAAATCTGGCATTTCCATGTCTAAATTGGGGCGACTGTACGTGTATTCCCCCATCAACCCGGCCACTGTTTCACGGCGACTCAAATCACCCTCGTTGACAAACTCCTGGATGTCATCGTATTGAATGGAAGGTGCTATTACGATGGTGTGGTTGGTGGTACCGATGATATTTTGCACCAGGGTCTGCCAGTACAGCGATTTTTGTTCGGCGCGGTAGTTGTTTGGCCCGAATACAGCGCTCGTCCGGTGCCATGATGCCCCGATGATATTACCCAGTTCTAGGAATTGCCGGCCAAAAAGCTCCTCCTTGCCGTACTTGCCCCACATTTCTAGCCGGTCGTTGTGTTGGTCGATGGAAAACAGCTGGCCGAATTTGTTTTCCCGAATTTGGCCGCTCTGGCGGCGGTCCGTGAGGGCCTGCACGTTGAATTGGGCACATCCTTTCGGACCATCGTACACCAAGCGATACATACCATTGAGTTGGCGGCGATTGGGGGAATCTTTGAAATTGTCGCTGTTGGTATCCCAGGTATTGTTGACGGCACTGCCGTGTAGGTACAAACCATTGGATGTCGTTTCCCCTTTCTTGTTCAGGTGAATATTTACTTCACCGCGTCCTTCCGTGGACGTAAACAAGTTGACAAACAGGGGCTTGTCTGTCTGTGGTTTCACCAGATCGGCATTTATCTGTCCTGTGATCCCATTGCTGCCATTCTTGACCGTACTGGCACCCTTCGCCAGCACAATACCGCTCAGCCAGGACCCTGGTATGTATTCGAACGCAAAAGGTGTCGCGATACCCGTCATGGTAGGACGATTCTCTACCAGAAACTGGCTGTAAATACCCCGCAATCCAAGGAGTTGAATCTCCTTCACGCCGGTGAGGGCGTTGGGGTAGGTCACATCAATGGCTCCATTGGTTTGAAAACTTTCAGAGAGGTTGCAGCAAGGGGCTTTGCGAAGTTCATTGCTGGTAATGCGCTCCACATTCCTGGTTTCCAAGGTGGATAGGTGGTTGTCAAAACCTTTGCCTTGCACCGTGACTTCCTGCAGTTGCCGAATACCCGTCACTTCCACCCAAAGGTTGTTTTCGCCGGGAAGGACTTCTACTTCTGCCGGGGTATAACCAACATAATTGACGACCAACGTAGCTTGTTTGATTCGCAGGGGAAGACTGAACCGACCATTGATATCGGTCACGGTGCCTTCCTTGGTATCTTTCCAGAACACGGAAGCGCCAACGAGCAGTTCTTCTTTTTCATTGGTCACCACCCCCATCAACAGCGCAGTAGGCTGTTGGGCAGCCACGGTATGCAGGCTGACCAATACCCCCAAAAGGAGGTAAAATATATTTTTCATGGTAATAAGTTAGCTGTACATGGGAAATGCATGGCGCACCGGTTGGTGGCCACCTAAATCATACACATCAAGCCCTGTAAAAGGGCTGAGCGTAACCCAAGCTAACAACGGAAAACACCATTCCGAACACAAATCATGCGGCCGGAAACGGGTGGCGGATGCTCAAAAACAGGAAAATCTGTCTTGCTACTCTGGTAAACAAAAGCAGCATAAAGGGGATGGTATAAAAATAAGATAGGCTGATCAGAGATACCATCGGATACCTTTTCGGTACCCAATTCCTGTACCAAAAATGCCGTCTTTAGTTGAAATACCCGGGTGGTTTTTCGGGTACAGCCTTTTGAAGTATCGGATTGGGGTACTTTGGTACAGCAACTGCGGGTCACTTTGCGCAAAGATGCGGTACAACAACTGCCCCGATCATGTTGTAGGCCGGCAGCACAAGCATCCTCTGCAACAAAAAATGACAACGTCGTTTTGCCCACACAGTAGCAATAGATCTGCTGCCCACTCACGCCAACGGTGGCGATTAAGAGGGAGGCAATCCAAAGCCAAGTGAAAGATTTTAACGCGCGAACAGACATGGTTGCGTTTTGTTGATGTACGTAACTGGTTACGTATGTACAAATATACAGGCCCAAAAGTTGAAACAACAAATAGAATACAATGGTTTGCAAAACAATTACAAAAATACAGACGCAACCAATTAGGGGATCGCGTTTGGCCCAAAAAAGTGGGTGTTTTTGGGCCAAACAGCGTGCCGCCTGCGTAGTTCGATTATCCTTGCCGGCCATCTGTCCGTTCGGCATCCATGTCATACACGAGCCGGATATTCACTTAAACGGCATTAGTCATCCACTCGAAATTTGAAGCCAACGCCGTGGATATTTTCGATTTTGATACGCTCATCCAGACTGAGATACTTTCTGAGACGAGAAATGAAAACGTCGAGGCTTCGACCGAGGAAATAATCATCTTTTCCCCAAATAGTTTCGAGGATATAGGATCGCTTGACGACCTGATTTTTATTTTCATTCAGTAACTTGAGCAGGTCTGCCTCCTTGAGGGTCAGCGTTTCAGCATAACCCTCTGCCGTGAGGCTCAAATTTTTGTAATCGAAGGCATAATTGCCGATGCTGGTGGGCACCCCCGGTTTGAGCATGGTGGAATACTTCGTCCGCCTAAGAAATATGTCAATTTTTAGCATCAATTCTTCAATGCTAAAAGGCTTGGTGATGTAATCATCCGCCCCAATGGTGAGGCCGTGAATTTTATCCTGCTTCATGCTTTTGGCTGTCAGGAAAATAATAGGAACCTGTTCGTCGCGTTTGCGAATTTCCTGTGCCAAGGTGAAGCCATCTACTTCCGGAAGCATGACATCTAAAATACAGATATCAAATTTTTGGCCGCTGCGAATAATTTCGAGGGCTTTTTTTCCATCGTCGCAATGGGTCACCAAATATCCGCTCAACTCCAAGTTGTCACGGGTTACAAAACTGAGGCTCTCATCGTCCTCTACATAGAGCAAAGTTGCTTTTGGGTGGGTCATTTAAATTTGATTTTAGTAGGCAAACATAATGAAGTTTTACCAATTGAGGCGAAATGCTGCAATCTCATATAAATTTTGATAACTCTGGGCCCTTTTTACTGCCCCCCTTTGAAGAATTGGCTACTTTTGCAGGGAGAAAAAAAGTAACTGGTTAGCGTGGTCGCGTCTGAGACAAAAAAGAGGCCATTTTTTGCCAGACGAAGCGGATTTTTGTAGGCCGTAGCAGCGCTACGGTCAAAAAAATCTGCGAAGTATGGCGGAAAATGGGCCTTTTTTGGCCAGAC
>CAIZLM010000114.1 GCA_903933805.1 uncultured Bacteroidota bacterium
CATATCATCGGTTATCTTTAACAAATAAAAACCTGGTTTGAAGTTATTGATACGCCTTTGGATTTTGACGGTATTTCCCTGCTGTGTATCCATAAAAATGGTAGCTCCTGCCAAATGAAGCATCTCCGTTTTTACAATTATTGAACCACGTTTGTGCTGAATGGTAATGTCTCCGGAGCTCGGGTTGGGATAAACTATTATTTGGCTTTCCTGAAAGTACGGTTCATAGGTACATACACTAATCGTATCGCACATCGACCCTGCCAATGCCCCCAGCCGATAATTGGGGTAGTTGGGCATGGCAGCAAAGTGTCTGTTGGCCAGTTCGATAGCGTGTTGCCGTACTTCGCAGGCCAAACCCGCCGAATCGGGATGTTCTATGACGTGCAGATAATATGTTCCGCTATAAGTATTGATATAAATCTTCCCATCCGGGGCGAGTTGTGATTTATAGAAATCGGTAGAGTTGCCCGCACTCTGGAAACCATCGAACGTAGCGACTAATATTTTACTACTGTCAATATCCTGCGCTTCAAGGTCGTACTGCCATATATCCTTTCTCGTGTGATAATATAAGAAGCGACTACTTGGAGATAGGGTCATGCAGTTAAGTAGGAACATTGCCGGCGGGCCAATCGGTATATGAAGGGGGGTTGAAATTTCGCCTGAGCATCTGTCAAAATCAAAAATATTTAGACCATATTCAATATCACATCGCACATATCGGAGACCGTTGTTGGTAAAATGCGCACTACCTCCTCCATATTTCCCCCAGTTGCTACCAATACACTGCTTATCCATGACTTGTGGGCTGGAAGGGTCAAGCAAGACCTTGTAGTAGCAGTTGCCGTTGAACTCCGGTGCCAGCACCCACCAATCGCGCCCATTAGCATGGCGCACCGCCTGCAAGGCGCAGGAACTGAGTGTGTCGTCGATGATCAAGTTGTTTTTTGACAGAACTTTGCCCAGCCCTCCATTTTGCGTCATATCCACCACGGTGTGATATAAATGCAGGGGGCCGAACTGCGTGCCTCCCGGTTGCCCTATGTTAAACGCTTCATAGTCCCAATGAAAAATCTGGTAAATGTGCTCGTCGCCGGGCATTGGCAGCACCAATACAGAGTTGTCGTTGGGGTTGGCAAAGGGATTGACGCTGCACCAGTAGGTCTGTATCTGCCCTGGGTTCAAACCCTCACCGTTTTCCATCGCCTCATGGTTTTTATTAAAAACTGTACAGTTATTGGTGTAAAAAAGCAGGTTGCCTTCTTTGTCACTCATGCAGGCAAGCGCTTCTCTTGCCCTTCCATCAGTTACCCCAAGTGCCGTTACATTTAATGAATCCTCTTCATAACTGAGGATATTGCCGCCAAGTCCCAGGTTGGCAAAAACCCAATTGTTATCGTATTTATTTTGAGCAAAAACGGTTTGCGAAAATAAAATCCACAAACTTAAAATAGTCCATATTCTCATATTTGGCAATAAAAGAGCAGGCTGCGCCCGAACGGAGCCGCAGCCTGCAAAGTGGAAAAATTAAGGTTTTACGACAAATACTTTGATGACCTGATGCTCACCGTTGGTGCCGCTAATGGCGCAGGTGTACACGCCGGAAGGCACGTTTGCAAGGTCAAGATACTTTACCTCGTCGGCAGTTGTGAAGGGTGCTTCGCGCCATGTCCTACCAGTCATGTCTTGCAGGGTAATCAGCCCGTATTGACCTGATACCGTGCGAACGAAGATGCCATCGGTGGCCGGGTTGGGGTAGGCCAAAGCCTGTGCTGCCAATTGCTTTTTATCAGACCTTTGACCAAAGCCGTAGTCCAATACCTGCTCCTGTACGGGAGGAACTACCGGGTTGCAGCCAGCATAGTCGTCGCTCCAATTGCCCGCGTCGCAGCCCGTGAGCAGGCCCCTTGCGCGATAGACCCCGTGCCCGTCGGTTTTTGGGCATTCGGCGGCAATGCTGCTGAGTGTTGCGACCTGTGCCGCCGTCAGTTCGCCGTTTTGGAACAGCACTTGCCGGATGGCAATGTTGTTCACTGTTTTTTCGTGCTGCTCGAAATCGTTAACTGCCGCGACTGCGTCGTTGAGTATAAGGGCTTCCTGCAATTTTGAGGTCAGAGCGGCCTGATACGCATTATTGACCTCGTTGTAAAGGCTGTCCAATGTGCGCAGTTCAGCCAAGGCAAGGTTCTTGCCGTTTTGGGCGGAGGCCAAAGCGGCAGCGTCCGTGGAAGTGTCCATGACCGAGTCCGCCAGCAACACTTCGCCAAGAGCCAAACTCTCGTCTGTTTTTATCTGGCCTAACTGCGCGGCGAGACTTGCCGATACATTTAGCCCTTCTGCTATTTTTTGTTCTACGGCATATAACTGGCCTACGGAAGTGTTGAATTGGCTCGATAGAAATGGCCCAAACTCAGCATAGTCGCCCTGCAAGCCCGGGTTTTGTTGCAGTTTGGCGTACAGGTAACGTTTGGCCGTCCAGCCGTGCGCCGGGCTAAGGCCCGTCAGGTCAACCGTGCCTGCGGCAATGGCCTTGTCGGTCTCTGTTGAGACGACGATATGTTCAATGCAATCACCTGCACCTGGGAAACCCGTCAGGTCATCCTCGAACCACTCGTCCATCTGATCCGGGTCAATATCTGCCGGATGAAACTCGGAAAAAAAGGCGTAGCCCAACAGTCCTGGCGGGTTGCGTTGTGACTGTGCGGTATGCGCGAAAATGCGGGAATTAGGAGCCTGGAATTCCGGGAAATGATAGGCATGGAGCGTTGGTATGATGTTGATCCACTTATCATACCAAGTGTTGCCATGGTGCTCGCCGCCTTCTGTGCCCTGTTCGCCAATAAATCCATCGCGAATTTCCAAACAGTGCCCCCCACCTGTCATCGTGTTGGCAAAATACTGTGTACCCATATTTGTGCCTGAAAAGGCCATAGGGCCGTTGCACTCCCTGAGGTCGTTGTTGCAGTAAACATTGTTTACGAAATCAATGGCCCATATACCCCGAATAAAATCGCTGGAAAACCCAGTGTTTGGATTGAATTCAAAACTGTTACCGGTTACCTCGTTTCCGCCGCCCATAGTTCCCCACAATAATATGCCAATCTCATTTCCTGAGGCCGATAGTGGCCCCCATGCCTCCGAGTCAAATGTATTGCTATAAATACTTACGTTGTTTTTATTGCCACTGATAAGCCTTACACCAATCAACTGGCTTCCGTTCGACTCGCTTGATGGGTGATCCAGATAAAAATCGTTGAATTCAATGATGGTACTGCTGCTTGATGGAAATTCTCCGGTAAGTAAAACTCCAACAGATGTTCCAAACGTTGCGGCATCAATGAGGCTAAAATCATTGAAATCAACTCTGACGGATGTACCTCCACCCATATTTGTGGCACCAACCAGTTCAATACAGTTAACCTGCTCGTTTTTCTCAGTATTGGAAAAATTGCCGCCAAAGAAATTATGGTTGATGTCAACCGCCGCGTTCAGCGCAAACCCGGCAGCCTGAATGTGGCGATAAATGTTGTTGCCACTGACTTGCGCAGCCACGTCGTCAGTGTAATTGAAATTATTGTTCTGCGCG
>CAIZLM010000115.1 GCA_903933805.1 uncultured Bacteroidota bacterium
GTACTGGAGATGCTTGTTAAAGAGTCTGATCCTTTTTTTCGTGCCCATCGGTACGAACGTCCGGAGGCCCAAATCGCCATGGTCGCGTTGCGGTCACTGTTGTTTGAAAAAATTACAGAAGCCAATGCTGAAAAATATGTGGCACTTTTGTTGACAGAAGACTCAGAGATGCTCAGTAGCCTCTTGCCAATCTTGGGGCGGTCTGGGCAGCGGTTGGTTTCCAAAGACACCCATTATTACAACCTGCTCCAGCTTTTTTTGGATACGTATTGTCAAATATTGTCGATACTCAACACCATACACCAGCACGACTGTCCCTTGCTTTACGTCGCTGTCAAGCAAGAGGCTGACATGCGAATGGCGCATATTATCCACGTGCTCGCTTTGGTGCATGACCGGGAAATTATTGACAATATTCGAGCCCTCATGGCCACCCAGGAATCAGACGATCAGGTCATGGCCATTGAGATTCTTGAGTTGATTTTGGACGACCAGGAAAAGGCGTGGCTGATGCCCATTTATCAGGAGTCAACACGCGCGGCTGTTCTGAAAAAACTGGAGCGTTTTTTTCCCGCAGCAATCCGTACGTTTCCCGACACTTTGGAGTATTTAACAGCTCTAAGCCCCGCAAAACTGGATATCATTCCAAGATACTTGGCACTCGAACACTTAGTAGGAACCGGCATCTTGCATTACCAACAAGCCGTTGCAGCATGTTTTTCCAAAGAGTCATTGATCCAAGAGACTGCCCATGCTGCTTTGTTGCAGTTATTCCCGGCGCAATATGCAGCGGTAGCCCAACGAACCGGCTTTGTGGTGGCTACTCCCGCTGATGGGACAAGCGTTCATCGGACTGTGGAAGTATTGATGACCTTGGAAGTGCCGAATTATATTAAATCAAAATTACAGCATTGTCTTGTGACGGATTTGCAGGGATCCAGTACTTTCACCGTCACAAATCCTGCATTGTTGGGTATGATTTTTGCCCATTATGGTGAATACAGCGATACGCTGGAGAAGGCCTTGTTTTCTGCGCCGTTGACGCAACACATCCGCAATAACCACGAAATTTTGGTGTAAGTGTTTCGATATGTATATTGGCCTGAGGGAATAGCCCAGGCATTGAACAGCGAGGTATTCCGATGTCATTTTCAGCTGCAGGTGGTTACGACCCTGGAGGATTTCTTGCTCGTGGAAGAAAGTCTGCACCAGCTGCAACAGCGGAATATCTTGGTAGAATTGGTGATCCGGGCAGAACAAAAGGATGGCTCTATTTACACGACCAATGCGTTGTTGCGATTGGCATCTGGTGGGGCCCGGGTTTTTTGGCATCTACAACCCAGCCTTTCACCTGCAACAGAGCGTTTTTTTATCCTTGACAAGCAGGCGCTGTGGAGTAGCTTTGAAGTCAAGGATCTTGGCGAGTCGGGTATTGTCCACCATGTACTACAGCGCAACAAGTTGTTTGAGGATATCTGCTCGTCGTCTGAAAAGATAACCTTTAACCAAGGAAAAATTGACATCACTTTTCAGGCGTCGCGGGATTATGTACCGGTTGGCGAATTGGTTCAGTTGGCCTGGTCGGTTCAAAATGCTGAAATTGTATTGTTAGAGCCCGATTATGGAGAGGTGGAGCACAAGAATACATGCGAACGGACGGTCACACAAGACACCCTTTTTAGAATCACAGCCAGGAATAAAACCAGCCTGGAAAGCAAGTCACTTTTTATAAAATCAATACCCGACCAGCCAATTGTGTTGGAGGTGTTGGCGTATGAATCAGATATTGACGCCTACATTCCGGTGCGGAGCCCTCGGGGTTTTGATGGATACTATGCCGCTTACAAGGGGCAGCAGATCAGGCTTACCTGGAATGCCGGCACGGTTGGTATATTGCGGGAAACAACCGCCGGCGACCTGCCCCTTCAAGGCGATTTATTGCTGACGATTGACCAGGATATGTCGCTTTTTTTTGAATTAAAGACCCTCTTTGGCACCAACAGAATGGAGGTCAAATTTTTTGTTGTAGCGGAAATGGAGGAACCTGTATCCTTGGAAGAGTACGAACTTGAAGACGCGATGGACGTGTTGAAGCAAATGTCGGCGAGCAATCCTAACCGCTCATTTCATGCGATTTGGGCACTGATACTGCTTTTCTTTGCAAGACAAAAAAAACAGCGAAAAACATGAAAGAAGCAATAAGAGTGTCAAAAATAGGCCAACTGTTGATTTTTTCTGCAGGTGTAAGCCGGGACATCCTCCGCAGCTGCCCCCATTCTGAGTATGTTAAATACAGCAGTATGGGCGCCACGGTAGTATGTACGGCCTTGTTGGCGTTGCTTTCCTCTTATTTTGCCTTCTCGCTCATTTTTTCCGCAGACTGGCTTCGGTGGATGCTGGCCATCTTTTGGGCCGCCATCATTTATAACCTCGACCGGTATATCATCTCCAGCATGCGCAAAAAAGAAAAGCACGTACAGGAGTTTTTACAGGCTGTTCCACGACTCTTGCTGGCAGGCGTTATCGCCATGGTGATCGCAAAGCCGCTGGAATTGAAATTGTTTGAATCTGAAATCAACCAATTCCTCGCCCAAGACAAAATCGCCCAAGTTGCAGCCGTTGAAAACCAGTACGCGCCCCAACTAGCAGCCATTGAACAGGCAAAAAATGGAATAACAACAACCCTCCAGCAGCAATTTGACCTGCGGGAGCGCTACTACCAAGAATACAAATGCGAATGTGACGGAACCTGTGGTACGGGAATTCGCGGTTCTGGTTCTGAATGTGACCGAAAAAGAGCAAAATATGAATCTTTTATGCGGGAGTACAACCAAAATAAAATTCAAGTGGAAAATGAATTGCAACAGTGGAGCCAACGTGGGACAACCATAAACGAAGCGGTAACTGCCCAAAAAACGGCGGTGGTTGCATCTTTCTCCGATGGATTGCTCGCGCGACTTGGCGCGTTAAGCCAACTGCCCGGAATGGCCTCATACGCCATTATGTTGATCTTTCTGCTCATCGAAACCGCGCCCGTCGTAACCAAGCTCCTCTCCGCCAAAGGCCCCTATGACCATCTTCTCCAAGAAGCTGAATATGCGTACAAGGTGCGGTATCTTTCGGCCGTCGTTGAGCAAAACCAGGATTTTCACCGAACTCGACAGTTGAATGAACTGGAAACAACCATGCAGCTGAAAGAAAGGGCCGATGAACTGTACGCACAGCAAAAAGCCAAGGCGCTGGCCAAACAGAAAAAATTGGAACTGGAACTACACAAAATGCTCACCCGATCCAATCGCGATGGTGCAAACAATTGATCCAAAAACTTACGCCATAATACATGTCTCCTACCGTGCACGTGCTGTTGTTATCCCTTTTCCTGGTGCCATCGATGGCAGGGTCTGCTCAAGTCAATCTCGGCGAATTGGGTAAGGATGCTGGTGAAAAAATGGTCAAAGACGCCAAAAAAGAAATAAAAACACTGACCAATACCGCCGCTTGGCAAAAAAAAGCCGAGGAGGTTGTTTCCCGTAAAATGAGCATTGCGTTGGATAGCCTCACCAAAATATTGGTAGCCAAAGGGAAAGTTTGCCTGGATACCGCCCAATACAGGCTCGCCAGCTTGTTGAAGTACCCACTGGAAGACAGTATCAACCTCGCCAATCTAACTTTTTCGGTGCCAGGGTCTAAAACACCCATGAGTTATCCCTATAAAGTGGAAGCAAATGATACCCTCGGTGTCCGTTTCGAACACACCAATGGTTGGGAAATGGAACAGTTCCGAATATCTGCGGATGGTGAGGTGGTATTTGCTGCAACGAACCTTAAAAAAGGGAGGGTGATTCAGGAGCGCGTGGTGGCAAAAAATGCCGGAACAATCATGATTGAAGTGGTCAACCGCGGTTATTTGCCAGCCCACGCCAAATTGTTGGTCACCCTGTTTAAAAAAAACAAGGAAACTGTCGTGGTGGAAAAATCAGATACCCTGTACGTGGAGGAAAAAGAAATGGTCACCCTGACGGATACCATCGCCGAATATTTCCTAGACAATACCCGCTCCATAAATCCTAAAATGGACATTACCCGCCCGCCAAACCTTCAATTCCAACTAACGTTCCCCAAATTGGATCAAACAATCGGCTGGGCCTATTGGGTGGGCGTCGGCAACCGTACCGCCACGCAATATTCGGCGGTGGCAGCAGGCGGAATGGATCCACTCGAAGCTTTCGCAAGGGGGCGCATCACCATGCTCCCCGAAAATAGAACCGCAGATGTCAAAATCGCCTTCTGCGACAAAAACAACACCGATCGTTTTCTGCGCGGCACTGATTTCCAACCCTACCCCCTCGGTAAAAGTGCCAACTCCCGCGATCAGTATGCCTTTGTGAAAGCCAATACAGCAGATTATGCCAAACGCCCCATCCATTTCGCAGCAGTCAATACCTCATCACTGTACGACTATCCCGTTCTCGTAAAGGCCCTCGTACTCTATACCCAACAGAGCATCGTTGAAGTCAACCTGAAAAAACCCGTTATCCATAAATCTCTTGAAGTAACAACCCGATAACAATGAAATCTATTCGATGGTGGTGGCTCCTCTATGGAGTTGCATTTGTCTTGTTCGCTGCATGCGGTGATACCTCTTATACTGAAATCCGACGCAGTGTACGAAAAACTCAAATGGGGATCAGAAACATTAAAGGGGACGCACGGATGGCAAAAAAGACAGTAGGCCTGGACGGAAAGCCTGTGGCGCCCACCGAGGATTCGACCCAGGCCGCCGATCCGAGGCTTGTATCGCCCATGGAGCAGAAAAACATGCTCAACCAATACAGCTATTTGTATGATTTTATCAACCCGGAAAGTGCCAATAAATTTTCTTCCGCCAATATCTCCTGGGACTCTGTTCAGAACATTTATTACATTAAAAACGAAGCAAAACGAAAGCTGAATAGCAAATATGAAGTGTTTGGCTGGCACCCCTACTGGATGGGTTCCGCTTGGGAAAGCTATTCCTTCGACTTGCTGAGCACGGTGGCTTATTTTTGTTATAAGGTCGATCCAACGGATGGCTCTTATACCAATCCAGAGCAGATCCGAGAATGGCGAACCACCGCCATGATTGATTCCGCAAAAGCGCACCACTGTAGGGTGCTGCTTACCGTTGCCAGTCATGGCACAGAACAAAACACAACTTTTTTGTCCAACGAATCAGCTTGGAGCAACCTCATCGACTCCGTTGCACTGCTGGTCAATGCCAGAAAAGCCGATGGTGTTGACCTTAATTTCGAGCAGGTGCCCGAAGAATACAGCCGTGCACTCATCCTTTTTATAGAAAAACTGCGCTCCGAACTCGATCAAAAAATACTCAGTGGCCACGCTTTTATCTCCGCTTCGCTGCCATCTTTCAGCAACCGAACATCCTTTGACGTTGAGGCGATGCACCGATATTGCGACCAACTGGTCATTATGGGATACGCCTTCAATGCCGGACAACCAATGACCGGAGCGGTATCGCCCCTTCGTTCAAAACAAGCGTCGGCCCCAAGTATTGTTGAATCCGTTGAATACTACCTGAAACACGGGCTCGATCCGCAGCATACCGTATTGGCTTTGCCCTATTACGGCGCTCAATGGAAGGGTACCATCAACAAAGACGGGCTCTATGATACCCGTTATGACAAGGAAATCACTTACCGGGAAGTCATGCAACTGTACGATAAACAGTTTGTTCCGCAGTACGATCCCGTGAGTATGACAAACTACCACTTTATGGAGTTTCCGGACAGTACGTCGGTTGAATGTTGGTATGACGATGAATACACGCTGAACAAAAAATACGACTTTGCCCTGAGTAGAAACTTTAAGGGGATTGGAATATGGGCGTTGGGTTACGACAATGGTTACACGGCACTTTGGAGCTTGATTGATAAAAAATTTACCAGCGACACCATCGCTGTCCGGGATCCCATTGCAGAAGCAGACGGGTATCCGATCCAAATGGGGAATTTTTTACTTCGCTACCGGGATGTTTTTATGATTGCTTTTTTATTTTTTGCCATCAGTGTGGTGTTGGGCTTGTTGATTGCTTTTCAGGATTGGCGCGTCCGCGAGTCTGTTTTTGGCAATCAGTTGTTCCGGTACCTATTGCTGCTGATCATGACCATCCTGCTTGTGCCCTTGTTGGGCTTGTTACAGTGGTTTGGTGATGGCCGTTGGCAGTTTTTGATCGCTTTTTTATTGGGTGCTTTGTGTTTGTTTTGGGTCATGCGCGTCAATATTTCCTTTCATTCCGATCGGCCGTAGGCGCTTGTAACACGGCGATCTAAAACGGCGTTCCGAAACATACGGGGCGCCGTTTTTTTGTGGTCATTGCGGATGTGACGTGCTACTGCCTCCTTGACGCTTTTTTTCATTTTTAGGATACCCTACGAATGAGGGCAGAAGTGGGGTTAATAATAAGTAACTGGTTAGGTGGCACGCTGTCTGGCCAAAAAAGGCCCATTTTCCGTCCTACTTCGCAGATTTTTTTGACCGTAGCGCTGCTACGGCCTACAAAAATCCGCTTCGTCTGGCAAAAAATAGCCTCTTTTTTGTCTCAGACGCGACCACGCTAACCAGTTACTAAAATAATTATACTTAAAACTTGCTTAATTTCAAAACTAACTTACATTTGCGTTATGTTCAAACATATAATCTCGCAGCGATGAAGATTGATACAGACAGCAAGGGTCCACTACATCAAAAAGTGGAAAAAATGATGCGCGAACTCATCCTTCAACCCCGTTATCGGAACGGCGAGTTTTTGCCCAAGGAGGTGGATATTGCGGATCACTTGGGCGTTGCGCGCAACACGGTGCGACACGCTATTAGCAAGTTGGTGATGGAAGGGCTGCTGGTGCGAAAAAAAGGGGTTGGAACCAAGGTGATTGCCGGACGTATTCCAACAAGGTTGGACAGTTGGTGGAGTTTCACCCAAGAAATGAAACTCAAAGGTCTTGATGTCGTCAATTTTGAACTGGATGTACAAATCCTACCGGCAGATGAGGAGGTGGCGGAAGCCATGAACATAAAAAAAGGCACAAAAATGATTCGATTGTCTAGGCTGAGGGGCACGTCTGTGGGGCCAAGTTTGTTGTCGGTATCCTGGTTTCATCCCCGCCTGAAAATGACCGGTTGGGAGAATTTTACCAAGCCGCTCTATCAAATGCTGGAACAAGATTGCGGTGTTTTTGTCGCGGTGTCCAGAGAAGAAATCAGTGCCATTCGAGCCGAAAAATCGCTCGCCGAAAAATTTGGGGTTGACGAGGGCGCTCCGCTGCTTTTTCGACAGCGCATTGTCAGTGATACAGACGGACGATTGGTCGAGTACAACAAGGTGTACTACAAGGGCGATGGTTTCAACTATTCCATCGATATAGAACGAAGGTGATTTTTCTACCCAATAATTTGCAACAAATTAAAACAACTGTAAAATATCCTTAATATGAAGTATCGTCTCCTCTCTGTGGTCCTGTTTTTTGGCTGCTTCATGGCTTTACAGGCTCAAAATATTACCGGGAAAGTTTCCTCAGCCCAGGATCAGGTGTCGCTGCCGGGTGTCACGGTCAGCGTCAAGCGGACCAACCAAGGCACCATCACGGATGGCGATGGCAATTTCAAACTGTCTGCGTCAAAAGGCTCCACACTGGTATTTTCTTATACCGGATTTGAAACCAAGGAGGTTGTACTGAACGATCAGTTGCTCCTAGACGTTGCGCTCGAACCCACCAACGCAGTACTCAAAGACGTGGTCATTGTTGCGTACGGTACGGTTAAAAAAAGCGACCTGACAGGCTCCGTTTCTTCTATTTCATCGGAAGATCTGAATCGGACGGCTCCTGTTTCGCTCGATCAGGCCTTGCAAGGGCGTGCGGCAGGTGTGCAGGTGACGCAGGTGAGCGGCCGGCCGGGAGGACAAACGTCGATTCGTATTCGGGGCAGCAGCTCGATCAATGCTGGCAATGAGCCCCTGTATGTGGTGGATGGCATGCTGATCACGAGCGACAACGGCGAAACCAATGCAGGTGGCATTGCAGGATCAGGGCTGAACGGACTTTCTGCCATCAATCCCGGCGATATTGAGCGCATTGAAATCCTGAAGGATGCTTCTGCTACAGCACTATATGGCTCCCGTGGCTCCAATGGTGTGGTACTGATTACCACCAAACGGGGTAAATCGGGTAGGTCAAGTGTATCGTTCGACACCTATTATGGTGTACAACAGGTATCCAAACAACTCGAGATGCTCAACGGAGCGGAATTTGCCAATTACATGAATAACTACAGCAAAGAGTCTGGATTACCGCTCGACGCCCGCTATCTTATTCCTGAAAAAATTGGTGCTGGAACGGACTGGCAAGAAGCGATTTTCCGCCAAGCGCCCCTCCAAAGCTACCAATTAAGTGCCAATGGCGGCAGCGAAAACACCCACTACGCCATCAGCGGGGGCTACTACCAACAAGATGGTGTTATCCTCAATTCGGATTTCGAACGCTTCAGCTTGCGTTCCAACCTCGACCAAAAAATAAACAGTTGGCTCAAAGTCGGCAGCAGCATTAGCCTGAGTAAGATATCCTCCAAGGGCGTATTGACAGGCGCTCAGAGTTCCGGTACAGGCACTTTGTTGCCCGGCGCTACAACCTCGGCCCTGCTCTTCCCCTCCACATTGCCGGTGTTGGATTCAACGGTCAGCGGTGGCTATACCTATGAAGACGACCGGGGCAGAAACATCGGCAATCCCGTTGCGGATGCCCTTGAAACGGACAATATTTCAAACAATTTCCGTGCGATTGCCAACCTGTACGGCGTATTGACACTCGCTCCGGGCCTCGACTTTAAGGCCAGTGCCGGGGTGGATGGTTTCTCCGTCAAAGACAACCGCTTTGTGCCCAATTACCTGAAAAGATCCAAACCCAACAACGGAGATGCGGTGGTGGCCACTGTGGACGGCCAAAGTTGGTTGACAGAATTTACCCTCAACTATGCCGGTAAAATCGGAAAACGCCACACCTATGATGCCTTGATCGGCAATACATACCAGGGTTTTCACTCCGAACGGCTTTTTGCCTTTGCGCTGGATTTTCCAGACAACAGAACAGGCTGGCACAACCTCGGAAGCGCCCTCAATCCACAACCCGCCGGTACGGGAGAATCAAACTGGGGTATCATATCGTATCTCAGCCGCTTGAATTATGCCTTCGACAACAGAATACTGTTGACGCTCACCGGCAGGCTCGATGGCGCATCCAAATTCGGAAAAAACAACAAATACGGGTTCTTCCCCTCTGGATCCATCGCTTGGAAGTTGCATGAAGAAGAATTTATCCAAAAACTGGGGTGGTTCTATACCCTTAAAACCCGCCTGAGTTACGGCGTTATCGGAAACCAGGATATTTTCCCCTATGCCTCTCTCGCAACGGTCGGTACCATTGGCCAAGGCGCCTTCAACAACACAGAAGCTTACGTTGGTCAAGAACCATTGCGCTACCCGAATCCAAGCCTGAAATGGGAAAGAACCAATCAGTTTGACTTCGGATTGGATGCAGAATTTGCACAGGGCAGACTCGCAGCTACCTTTGATGTATATCAAAAACAAACAAAAGACCTGCTCTTGTACACCCCTTTGCCAACCACCACAGGGTTTAGCGGCGCGCTGTACAACATCGGCGGTTTGCGCAACCGGGGACTGGAGTTGGCCCTCAACTCCCGCAACTTGACCGGAGCATTTTCGTGGCAAACAGACCTCAATTTCTCCACCAACCGCAATGAAATCACCGAACTCTCGTTCGGAAAAGATATTCCTGTGCCGGGTGTGCTGACGGTGCCCTCCGGTTGGAGTATTCTCCGCGAAGGCGAGTCCATTGGCACCTTCTACGGCCTGCTGTCAGATGGCTTGTTTCAATCCGACGAAGAAGCCATGAGCAGCCCCCACCTTAAATCGCAAAATCCCAAAGCGGGTGATCGCAAATACAAAGACATCAACAGCCGCGATACACAGGGTAAACTAACCGGACAACCCGATGGTGTGGTGGATGAAGCGGATCGAACCATCATCGGCAATGCCAACCCTGATTTTATCTGGGGGGTTACCAACAAGTTCTCTTGGAAGGGGATTGATCTCTCTGTGTTTATTCAGGGCGTTCAGGGCAACCAAATTGTGAATGCCTATCTGTTTGAAATTGCTTCCCTGAATGCAGAAACCAACGTGCTGAAAGAATTTTACGACAACCGGTGGACACCAGAAAACCCCAACAACATTTACCCTAAAATCAACCCGGCAGAACGCAATATTTTTAGCGACGCCCAAGTGGAAGACGGATCTTTTGTCCGCATCAAAAATATCACGTTGGGCTATACCCTTCCGGAAAAATGGTTGAAAAGGGGCAAATTCAGCAACTTCAGAATCTATGGAACCGTCAACAACCTGAAGACATTCACCGATTATAGGGGCTATGATCCGGAGGTAAACGCCTTCGGCCAAAGCCAACTCCTGCAGGGCATAGATTATGGCGGTTACCCCTTGGCAACGTCTTTCATCGGGGGCATTCAAATCGGATTTTAAAAAATATTTAAAAAGATCACCATGAATAAGTTATATTTCCGATACGCTTTCTTATTCGCCATACTGGGTATGGGAATTGTTGCCTGTAAAAATCTGTTGGAAGAAGATCCCAAAGATCAGGTGTTCGTCGATAATTTTTTTCAAACGGAAAACGACGCCACCGCTGCGGTTAATTCTATCTACGCTATTCTCAATGCTACGAGTTCAGCGCCATCTTTTGGGGGCGTGTACTTTAGCACGTATTGGGTCGGCAGCGGACTCGCCTCCGATGAAATGGAAAACAGGCTCGTCGCAACCGATCTCGATCAGTTGGCAACTTTTACCCACCGACCTGTCAACGGCTTGCTCTATGAATTCTGGAGTCTGGCCTACAAAGGCATCAACAACGCCAATTTCGCCATCGGTGGAATTCCATCGGTGAAAGCAGATGCAACGTTCAAGAACAACCGCCTTGGTGAAGCGCACTACCTTCGTGCTATGTTGTATTTCGACCTTGTTCGGATGTTTGGGGATATCCCCCTGATCCTGCGGCTGGACGGCGAAACAACGCCTCCACGCAATGCTGCAGCGGAAGTATTCGCGCAAGTTGTCGCTGATTTGCAGTTTGCCGAGCAAAATTTACCGGAAAGTTACCAAGCCAACAACGGTTTGGGCCGTGCAACCAAAGGCGCCGCCACCGGCCTCCTTGCCAAGGTGTACCTTACCCTCGGAGAATGGCAAAAATGCGTTGACCAGTGTAATACCACCATCAATTCTGGTAAATATGGCCTCTATCAAGATTTCGCAGAGGCGTTCAGGGTGCCCAATGAAAACGGGAAGGAAACCTTGTTTGGCGTTGGCTTTGGCTCCGCCAACAACAGTATCTCTTTCTGGGAAGAAGGGCAGTTCAATGTCAGACTGTTGCCCAAACAACTCACAGGCCAGATCCCTGGTGTGAATGCACAAGGCTGGCAGGTGGCTACCCAAAATCTCTACGACAGCTACCACCCGCAGGACCGCCGAAGGGAGGTGACGCTGCTCACCAAAATAAACAACACCGACGGCTCAACCACAACCGTTGAGCCCCATATCCAGAAATACTGGGATAAAGTCAATGAGCCACTGGCCGGTAATACCAGCCATGACTTTCCCTACCTGCGCTACTCTGATATTCTCCTGATGAAGGCTGAAGCGCTCAACGAACTCAACAACGGTCCAAACGCAGAGGCGTATGATGCCGTAAACCAGGTCCGCAAACGTGCCCGCTTCAATGGAACAGTTGATTTGCCCATCCTGCCCGATTT
The DNA here is from genome assembly GCA_903933805.1 of uncultured Bacteroidota bacterium. Classification (GTDB taxonomy): domain Bacteria; phylum Bacteroidota; class Bacteroidia; order Chitinophagales; family Saprospiraceae; genus M3007. The sequence goes on from CAIZLM010000115.1 coordinate 11,887, forward strand.
ACAAGGACTTTCCTACCAGGATTTTAAGGATGCGTTGTTGCTGGAACGCCGACACGAATTTGTAGCAGAAGGCCACCGATGGTTTGACCTCGTGCGCTTCAAAAAACTCGAAGCGCTTGTGCCATCCGCCAAACCGGGTGTGCAACCGCAGGCTTTTCACTACTTATTTCCCATACCACAGGGAGAAATTGATCTAAACCAGAACCTATTGCCCCAAAACGCAGGGTATTAAGCCCTTCGTAAACCACAAAATGAAGTATTATGGCTGTTGTTGCGATAGACCTCGGGGGGACAAGAATCAAATTTGGCTTGGTTGAAAAAGGGCGGTTGCTCGATTCGGCCAATGTGACCGTCCCGTCAAGCGATAGTTTTGCCGCCGTACTGCCGGTGGTGGAGGAGCAGGTAGCGATGATGATGCAAAAAGCAGGGGTAAATGCCATTGAGGGCATTGGTATGGCTTTCCCCACCATCGTGGACAGCGATCGCATGCGCCTCCTGTACAAATACGTAAAATACAACGATGCCAATGACCTTGATCTGCTTGGATGGGCGAGACAAAAATGGAATGCGCCTTTGGTCATGGAAAATGATGCTCGAGCTGCCCTCGTCGGGGAATGGCAACAGGGCGCAGGAAAAGGAACAGACAATTTGGTGATGGTCACCATCGGCACAGGCGTAGGGTCGGCGGCGTTGATCAACGGCCGTCTGCTGAAAGGTAGTCACTACTTGGCAGGCAATCTTGGAGGTCACCAAATCATTCGTTTTGATGGGGTGCGCTGCAACTGTGGTAATGTTGGTTGCTTGGAAAGTGAAGCGTCTTCCTGGTCGTTACCCGAACGCATGAAAAGCGATTCGCGCTATGCGGAAAGCGCTTTCGCCCACAAGGACAACCAAGCACCGGCCAACGCAGATTTTGAAGCGGTGTTCAGCCGAGCTGAAGCAGGAGATGCATTTGCCCTCGATGTCCGCAACAGAAGCCTCGACGCATGGGCTGCAGGCATTCTCAACCTGGTGTATGCCTACGACCCCGAACGCGTGGTGATCGGCGGTGGGGTCATGCACAGCGCAGCGGTAATCCTGCCCTATATCCAGCAGTATATCAACCATGCTGCTTGGTTGCCCCAACAAGCGGTGGAAGTAGTGGCCGCGCAAAACCCAGATTGGGCGGGAGTGTTGGGCATGGGATACTTGGCAGAAACCCCTCTGTAACGCAAAGACAAAAATTGAAAACTTCCAACGGCTACGCGGCTACCCGTGCGCGTTCAATAAAACCATTCAACAGTTGAAATCTAATTACAATAAATATCCGGCAGTAGCAATATCGGGCTTTGACAAGGAGTGTTGGGCCGGATGGGATGCTGTTATCGCGGGCTTACATGCCGCCATATCCGCGCTGGGAAAACAGACCACGGTCATCGTGGTGGAATGCTACCCCGGGGTGGATGATTCGGAGCTGATACAGGCTTTTGAAAAAGAACTGAAACCAGATGCCTTCTTTTTAGCCAAAAACGCTTTTTTGACGGCGCCTGAAATTGACAAACTTACGTTGCCGGATGTTACGGAGGACCGTATTTTTGGCTACATGACCCGGCTGACCATAGACCAATTTTTTGACAATGTTGGGTTGGAAACCATGCGCAACGCCGTATATCAGGCAACAGGTGTTGTGGTGGTGTACGGTACCGGTGCGTCGGTGGTGGTTGAAACACCTGACATCCTGGTCTATGCTGATATGGCACGCTGGGAAATTCAACAGCGCATGCGCCGACATCAGGTCGCCAATCTGGGGGTCAGCAATCACACGCTGGAGTTTCCCAGGATGTACAAACGCGCGTATTTTGTGGACTGGCGTGTGGCTGATCGACTGAAAAGGAAACGGATGAATCACTGTGATTTTGTCTTGGATACCAACACCAATGGTTTTCCCAAAATGGCAACGGGCCGGGCGCTCAAAGCAGCCCTCCTTCAGACAACGCAGCAGCCTTTCAGGGTTGTGCCGTTGTTTGACCCGGGGCCCTGGGGGGGGCAATGGATGAAGGAGGTGTGCGACCTTGATCGCTCGGCAGTCAACTATGCCTGGTGCTTTGACTGTGTACCCGAAGAAAACAGTTTGCTGTTCAATTTTGGTGCTGTTTGTTTGGAAATTCCCGCCATCAATCTTGTCTTCGCACAGCCCCTTCCCTTGTTGGGTGAAAAAGTATTTTCCCGCTTTGGCGCTGAGTTTCCCATCCGTTTCGATTTTCTCGATACCATGGACGGCGGCAACCTGAGCCTGCAAGTGCACCCGCTGACTGAATATATCCGCGAGCATTTTGGCGTTGCTTACACCCAAGATGAGAGCTACTATATGCTGGATACCCAGGATGACGCCTGTGTTTATCTGGGCTTGAAAGCGGGTGTTCAACCCGAGGTGATGATCGCAGATCTGGAGTCCGCTCAAGCGGGTGCCGAGCCTTTCGACGCCGACAAACACGTTGAACGATGGTCTGTAAAAAAACACGACCACGTACTTATTCCTGCCGGTACGGTACACTGTTCGGGAAAAAACAGCATGGTGCTGGAAATCAGTGCAACCCCCTATATTTTTACCTTCAAACTTTGGGATTGGGGAAGAAACGGCCTCGATGGACTGCCGCGACCCATCAATATTGGCCACGGAAAAGAAAATATTGATTGGTCAAAAACAACCAATTGGGTGCGCCAAAACCTACTCAACCGGTCACAAACAATAGCAGAAGGGGATGGCTGGAGAGAGGAACATACCGGCTTGCACGAAACGCAATTCATTGAAACACGGCGCCATTGGTTTACCAAAATTACCCACCACCATACGGAAGGCAACTTAAATGTGCTCAATCTCGTGGAGGGTCGGGAGGTGTTGGTAGAAAGCCCCGCGGGTGCTTTTGAGCCATTCGTTGTGCACTACGCAGAAACTTTTATTGTCCCGGCATCGTTGGGCGCTTACACCATTCGCCCTTGTGGTGAAAGTGAAGGGTCTGAATGTGCCACCATAAAGGCCTTTGTCAAGGCTTAAGGTCATTCATTTTTTCAACATCACTCAACGAAAAGAGCATGCCAACAACAAGTACTTCTCCCGACACCACCAACATGCGTACCGTATATATGCTTACAGCCGTTGCGGCGCTCGGTGGCCTGCTTTTCGGTTACGACACGGCGGTTATTTCTGGCGCCATTGGTTTTTTGAAAATCAAATTTCAGCTTTCCGCCGCCATGGTGGGCTGGGCAGCATCGAGCGCCATCATCGGTTGTATTTTCGGCGCCATGTTTGCCGGTTGGGCGAGTGACAAGCTCGGGCGCAAGCGGGTATTGGTGTACACGGCCATCTTGTTTGCTGTTTCGGCCATCGGCGCTGCATTTCCAGCAAACCTGACGCAGTTTGCCATCTTCCGCTTCATCGGCGGTTTGGGTATCGGCGCGGCCTCCATGGTATCGCCGTTGTACATCACGGAACTGGCACCCGCCAAAATTCGTGGCAAATTGGTTTCATACTACCAATTGGCAATTGTCATCGGAATCCTGGTTATTTTCTTTGTCAATACCCTCATACAAGGCTCCGGTGACGAAAGTTGGAATGTTGAATATGGATGGCGCTATATGATGGCATCCGGCGTACTACCAGCAGTGCTCTTCCTCGTCGCCTTGTTCTTTGTCCCTGAAAGTCCCCGTTGGCTCGCCAAAGAGGGGCGTCAAAAAGAAGCACTGGGTATCCTTTCAAGCATCAATGGCGCCGAAAAAGCCGGCGAAATCCTCCGGGAGGTCATGGATACGCTGAACGAAGAACAGGGCACACTCCGCGAACTTTTTACCGGGCGATTCAAAAAAGCAATCTTTGTAGGCATTGTGCTCTCTGTTTTTTCTCAGGTGCAGGGGATCAATGCCATCATGTATTACGCGCCTGAAATTTTTAAAGCAGTCGGTACCGGAACAGACGCCGCTTTTCAACAAACGGTGATCATCGGCATCATCAATGTGCTTTTTACATTCGTCGCCATACAGTGGGTGGACAAGCAGGGACGAAAGTCGTTGTTGCTCTTTGGCGGTGCTGGTATGGGTCTGAGTTTGATCATGGTGGGCCTGGCCTTTCATTTTGGCTGGACAGGCTACGGATTGCTCGGTTTTATTCTGTTGTACATCGCTTCTTTTGCGGCTTCCTACGGACCTGTTACTTGGGTCGTGATCTCAGAAATTTTTCCCATCAAAATGCGCGGAGTTGCCATGTCTGTCGCCACACTGGCCCTCTGGATCGCTGTTTATGTGGTTACTCAAATGTTCCCCATTTTGCTTGAACAAGCAGGCCCTGCCGTCACGTTCTGGATTTTCGGAGCAATGTCGCTGCTTGCATTCCTATTTGTTTTGTTCCAAGTGCCTGAAACAAAAGAAAAAACCCTTGAAGAAATTGAACAAGCATGGATGAATGATGGGCTCTAATTGATCTGAAGACCACCCTCTATCCTCTAATACACACCTTTACGCTGCTCATGAAAAAAATATTTTTCGCCCTATTCCTCGCCACCACATGCCTAGGCCAAGCGCAAACGGCCAAGCAAAAGCTACCCGTAGATTACGTGGACTGCATGATCGGCAACCACGACAGCCGCTGGATGCAGTTCCCAGGCGCTTCCATGCCTTTTGGAATGGTGAAACTCAGTCCCGACAACCAACGCCAAGGCTGGAAAGCCGGCTATGAGTATGAGGTCAACAGTATCTCTGGGTTCAGCCACATACACTCTTGGACAATGGACGGACTGCTTATGATGCCAACCCTCGGGCCTTTGCAAGTAGAACCTGGCAAGGAAAATGACCCTGATGGCGGCTACCGCTCCCGTTTTCGCCACGAAACAGAAGTGGCCACCCCGGGTTATTACGCCGTGACCCTCGATGATACCAAAATAAAAGCTGAAATTACAGCAACCACCCGCGCTGGATTCCAGCGTTATACCTTCCCCAAATCGGACAGCGCTCGCGTCATGATCGACTTGCAAATTGAGTCGGAATACGGAACGGAATTGTACGATGCACACATCACCAAAGTATCAGACACCGAAATTGAAGGCTATACCCTGCAACAAAGCCTTCGAGGCGCAGGCTGGAATGAATACCAGTTGTTTTTTGTCATCCGTTTCAATAAACCCTTTAACAATATGGGGGGGTGGAACCGAGATGGGATAAAACGCAATGTGGATTCCCTGTTCTCCGGTTGGAATCACACCGATTTTGGCGCTTTTGTACAGTTTAAAACCAAAGAAAATGAACAGATACTCGTGCAAACAGGTATCTCTTTCGTCAGCCGCGAACAAGCACGTCTCAACCTCGACACGGAAATTACCAAACCCTTCGGCTGGAACTTCGACGCAGTGCACAACAACGCCCGTAAAGTATGGAACGATCTGCTCAAAGTGATCGAAGTGGAGGGCAAAGACGAGGTCGATAAAAAGAAGTTTTACACCAACCTCTACCGAGTCTATGCAGGCCGCACCATTTACAGCGATGTAAATGGAAAATACGTGGATATGTACGAAAAAGTACAACAACTCAAAAACCCCGATTTGCCCATGTATGGCGGCGATGCCTTCTGGAATACCTTCTGGAATCTCAACCAGGTGTGGACGCTCGCCACACCCGACCTCGCCGACAAATGGGTGGCATCGCTGCTCGAGTTTTATGATAAAGGCGGCTGGCTTTGTAAAGGCCCGGAAGGACTTGAGTATTCCGGTATCATGGTGGCATCCCATGAAATTGAACTCATCGTCAGCGCGTATCAAAAGGGTATTCACAAGTTTTATGACCCCGAACACGCCTATACTGCCATGAAACACAACCAAACAGAGCAGGGCGTCGCACACCGTGGTGGTGGCTTCGCTGGCAACCGATGGCTCGACGAGTACTTGAAATTCGGATTTGTCCCCTATGAATACGGCCCTACATCCAATACCCTGGAATACGCCTACGACGACTGGGCGGTCAGCCAAATGGCCAAAAAATTGGGCAAAACCGACGACTACTGGTACTTCAAACGCCGCGCCTACAACTATAAAAATATCTGGGATGACAGTGTCGGTTATATGAACCTCCGCTTGGCTGATGGCACTTTCAAAAAGCCATTTCAACCCTACTGCTGTACCACTTTCCTGGGATCCGGCTGGGTAGAGGGAAATGCTTGGCAATACAGCTGGTTTGTACCCCAAGACATGAAAGGTCTCATCTCCCTGATGGGAAAAGATGAATTCAACCGTCGATTGGAAGAAGGGTTCGTTACGTCCAGAAAATGGAAATTTAACTCCGAATATACCAATGAAAACAGCCTTTTTGCCATGGGGGTACTGCCCATCAACCACGGCAACCAACCCAACATGCAGGCTGCTTACCTCTACAATTACTCTGGAAAACCTTGGCTTACCCAAAAATGGGCCCGGGAAATTATGGAGGTGTACTACGGAAGCGGTCCAATGGACGGTTGGCCCGGCGACGAAGACCAAGGGCAAATGGGCGGCTGGTACGTGATGAGCGCCATGGGACTTTTTGAAATGCGCGGCGGCTGCGACGTAGAACCAACCTACGAAATTGGTAGCCCATTGTTCGACAAGGCAACCATTCACCTCGATCCAAATTACTACTCCGGAGGCACTTTTACCATAGAGGCGGTTAATAATTCAAAGGACAACCATTACGTGCAGTCCGCAACCCTCGACGGAAAACCACTGACCAAACCCTGGTTCTACCACAAAGATCTGGTGGATGGTGGCAAATTGGTGCTCGTAATGGGCCCCAAACCCAACGAAAATTGGGGCAGTAAAGATGGCGATGCGCCACCCTCAATGTCTGACGAAAACTGATCATTGTCAATGGCTTTTAAGCATTCATTCCTACTACTACCGATGCTCTTCTGCACCTGCAGAAAAGCGTCACCGGTATTGTTTGAATTGCTCGACCCAGCCCAAACAGGGATTGATTTCGCCAACAAACTCTCGGAAGGGGATAGCCTGAACATTCTAAACTATGTTTATTACTACAACGGCGGCGGGGTAGGCATCGCAGACTTCAACAACGACGGACTCGAGGATGTCTTTTTTTCTGGCAATGAATCATCGTGCCGGCTCTACCTAAACAGGGGCAATCTCCATTTCGAAGACGTTACCCAACAAGCCGGCCTCACCACAACCCAATGGTGTACCGGTGTCGCAATTGCCGATGTCAACAGCGATGGCTGGCTGGATATGTACGTCTGTACTGCCGGCTACCCTCAACCGGAACGCAGAAAAAATTTGCTGTTCATCAACCAAGGCCAGTCCAATGTGGTATTTTCAGAAAAAGCCGCCGCATTTGGGGTGGCTGATACAGCCTACTCTACCCAAGCCGCATTTTTCGACTATGACCACGATGGGGACCTTGACCTCTATGTATTGAACCACGCCAATGAACGCGAAACATTGAACACACCACTGCCCAAAAAAAACAATGGAGAGGGCAGTAGCACCGATCATTTGTACCGCAACAATGGGAACTTGACGTTTACCAATGTTTCCGATGACATGGGCATACAAACGGAAGGGTATGGCCTCGGCCTCGCCATCGCGGATGTCAACAACGATGGCTGGGAAGACATATACACGTCCAATGACTTTATTTCCAATGACTTATGCTATATAAACAAGCAAGGAAAGGGGTTTTCCAATCAAATTTCCTGTTTTTTTAAACACCAATCGTACAACGGCATGGGCTGCGACTTCGCGGATGTTAACAACGATGGCCGCCCGGATCTCGTGGTCGCGGATATGCTGCCGGAAACTGACTACAACCGCAAAACAATGGCTGGGGCCATGAGTTGGGATAAATCGCAAATCATCCAACAGGCAGGGTACGAACCCCAATATATGCGCAATACCCTGCAACTGGCCGTAGATGGACAACCCCAACACCAGGAGGATGTACCCAACGCTGCACCGCCGACTGTTTTCGCTGAAATAGGGCAATTGGCCGGCATCGCTGCCACAGACTGGAGTTGGGCGCCCCTGTTTGCAGACTTCGACAACGATGGATACAAAGACCTCTTTATCACCAATGGCTACCTCCGCGATATCACGGACAAAGATTTTTTGGATTACTCCGCCAATCTCGCCATGTTTAAAAGCAAGGGTGATGCCAACCACGATTTATTGCCAAAAATTAGGCAATTGAAAGGCAAAAAACTGCCAAATCGTATTTTTCACAACAACAGGGACTTGACTTTTTCTCCCGGAAATGAGGCTTGGGGGATGACACAGCCTGCTTGTTCAAATGGCGGCGCCTATGCCGACCTCGACAACGATGGCGACCTCGATCTTGTGGTCAACAACATCAATGAACCCGCTTTTCTGTATAAAAATAACGCCAATAACGCCAACACCAACCATTATATTGGCATACGCCTGGAAGGGCCTCCCGGAAATACCTCGGGCGCTGGAGCGGCCGTCACCCTCGTTTCTGGCGGACAACGGCAATACCTTGAACAACACACAACGAGGGGCTTTATGTCCGCTGTTTCCGCGGTATTACACGTCGGACTGGGCGCTAACACCACAATAGATACCCTTGTGGTGCGTTGGTGCGGTGGTAAGACACAATGCTTGACGGGAGTCATGGCCAATCAAACCCTGACGCTTAAAGCCTCTGCGGCAAAAGACGCGACATTGCAAAATAACATTGCGACCAATACGTTGTTGCAGGACGTGACGGCTTGGTCAGGTATTGACTTTTCACACCGCGAATCGGTGTTCAACGATTTCCAATATCAGCCCTTGTTGCCCCACGGATTTTCTCAAAATGGGCCGCCCCTTGCTGTCGGAGACCTCAACGGCGATGCTTTAGACGATTTTTATGTCGGTGGAGCAAAAGGCCAGTCGGGTCGCCTCTATTTCCAGCAACCGGATGGCCGTTTTACTTGGAAAGATTTGCCAAAAGATGTAGATACGGAAGATACCGCCAGCGTGATCTTTGACGCCAATGGAGATGGATACAACGACCTGTACGTCGTGGGTGGCGGTTGTGCTTGGCCTGTCGCCAGTCCTCAATACCAGGACAGGCTTTACGTCAATGATGGACAGGGGAATCTCCACTGGGAAATCAATGCATTGCCACCCATGCCAACGCCGGGCGCTTGCGTTTCAGCAGCCGACTTCGACGCAGATGGCGACCTCGACCTGTTTGTCGGTGGAAGTGTTCGTCCCATGCAGTATCCATTGCCAGCCAGCAGCTACTTGCTTCAAAACAACGGTGGGCAATTTACAGATGTAACGTCCGCGTTGGCCCCCGAATTGCAAAATATTGGTATCGTGACCGACGCACGCTGGGCGGACATTGACCGTGATGGCGTCCCCGACCTTGTGCTGGTGGGAGAATGGATGCCCATGACCATTTTCTCCAACAACCGTCGTAAATTGGTAGATGTTACCGCCAAATATGGCTTGGATCATACCAACGGTTGGTGGAATACGTTGGCCATACAAGACCTTGATGGGGATGGCGACTTGGATATGGTGGCTGGAAACTTGGGGCTAAACGCCCCGTACAAAGCATCGCAACAGTCTCCCATAAAGGTGTATGCCAAAGATTTTGACCACAATGGCACCCTAGACGCCCTGATAACCCGCGTCGAAGGAGGTCGGGAAAAGCCCATACACCAACGGGACGAATTGCTGGCACAGATCAATGGACTTGCCAAAAAATACCCCCGCTATGCCCGTTATGCCGCGGCCACGCTACCGGAAATATTCGGTGAAAACGCGCTTTTGGACGCATATTCTAAAACGTGTAATATCTTAGAATCAGCTTGTTTTTTTCAACAAAATGGCCGATTTTTGGTTCAACCATTGCCCTTGTCAGCCCAAATAGCCCCAGTCAAAGCAATGCTTTGTGCAGATTTCAATGCCGATCATTTACCAGACATCTTATTGTCGGGCAATGACTATGCTGCCAATATCGCCACGGGGCGATACGATGCTTCCACTGGAGCGTTGCTCTTGGGTGATGGCCACGGCCATTTCAGCAGCTTGGGTGCCGCACGCAGCGGTTTTTGGGTAGATGGGGTGGGAGCGCGCTTGATGTATATCCAATTGAAGTCAGGGCAACAAGGTGTCTTGTCCGGAGAAAACAACGGAGCCCTGCGCTTGTTTCAAACCCCGACAGGCAACCTTTATTAACCATGTAATGCCAATAAATAAACATATTATTCACAAACAAAATTGTTTCACAATGAAGTCTAACAAAGTTCTCTATCTCTTTTTTATGGGTTTGCTCGCAACGGCATCCCTTACAGTGTACTCCTGCAAGGATAAGGAGGAAACATTCCCAATTCCAACGGTTACCCTTTCCGCAACTACGTACAGTGGAAAAATTGGCCAAACAGCATCTGTAACAGCGTCTGTTTCAGCGCCAGGTGGCTTGAAATCTCTGACCATCACCAAGTACAACGGAACTGATGTTGATGTTTCTTTCGGAACCAATGGCTCTGAAACGTTGACTGATCTGACGCACACGCACACGTACGTGCTGTCTGAAGAAGGTCTGACGACCCCAATTCGCTTCAAATTTACCGCAGAAGACGAAAAAGGACAGACCGGCACAGCTGACTACATCATCACAACGGAGCCTAGTGTTTCTTACTTGTTGACAAAGTACGACTGGCTGTGGAAATCCAAACTCGGCAAATGCCTTGCCAGTGATCCTGAAACAGAGCAAATCCTCGACTGCGAAAAGGACAACTACTTTTCTTTCAAAGCAGACGGAACGTACCAACTCAACTTTGGCGCCATCACCGGCTCCGGCGGCGGTACTTGTGACTTCGACGGATTCGCAGTTCCTACTACCTGGAGCTTGAACGCCGACGAAACGGAACTGACCATCAAAACGTCTAACGCTTTTGATCCAACTTCCATCACGACTGAAGTGTACAAAATCACCAGCGCAACCAATGCTTCCATCAAATCGAAACAAACCATCGACTTGTCTGTCTTTGGTTGTGTCGTGTACGACTGGGGTTTTGAGTGGACCGCTAAACCGAAATAGTGACGGTGCTGTAGGTGGGCAGCTTTTCAGGATGAATTCCTGTCAACCGAAAGCGACATAATCACTGAACAAAGTGACCGGTAACGTTTGGGCGTAATTGCCCCGACTGTTTACCGGTCACTTTTTTTGTGTCCATTTCAGCCGAATAAATCTTGGGCGATAGATATGGGCGTTTTGCTGGATGTCACGCCAAAAGTCGGGGGTGATGGTGTTGTAACTGATCAGCAATTCTCCCGGATTAGACAGGTTCGGGTGGGCCTTTGCGTTGTAGCAAAATAGACCTTCGTCTGCTTCCGGGGTGCGCCATATTTCCTGAATCGCCCCAAACGGACCCACGGGGCTGTCGCCAATGCGCATTCCGACTTTGTCAGACAAGCCCATTACCTGAAAAATCAAGGCAAATCGACCATCCGGTAAGGCCGTGACGCTCAATTCGTTGGAAACAGCATTGGTGATGCCTTTCAATTGCGCAATGTCGGCTGTCCAGTGACTACCATTCCAGTATTGCCAACGCTTAAAATTTTCAAAATACCGAGGTTTTACCCTTGCGGCAACAAGGTTTTTGTCAGCTCCGATACAAGCATACACATATACATATCCATCTGGGTGTGGCGCTCCGGCCCACGTCGTATTCACCAAAATACCAGCGCCGAAATTCCCTTCCCCAAGGCCCGGAACCTTGATGTGTAGCGGTGTTTTGAGTTGTCGCTGTTGTTCAAAAGGTGGCCTGCTGCCAGATGGCAATGCCAGCAGCGATACATCATGTTCGGCAAAATCAAATACGCCGGCGCCTGTTACTTCGATGTGATAGGCAAAAAGATACAAAGTGTTGTTGCGATCACGGTTTACAAAACCATCGCCTAGCCAAAAATGCTCTTTTCTTGCACCGCTGTCTTGTGGGACAAAGAACGTCTGTGGCGTGCCATGTATGTCTTTCTTGTAGTAAAATTGAATGCTGTCCGGGTGTGCACTACGACCCTTTACCATAGCCACCGTATTGTTGACCATTTTGTTGTCCGGACGGGGTTTGTCCCCATCCACCGTTCCAATATAGGTATCGCTGAACAACAACATGGTTTCCGAGTTGCCCTCGTTGCCCACCTTGTCCACGCCACTCAATGGTATCGAAAAAATACCGTCTGCCCCAAACCATCCGGAATTCCTATAAAAAAGACTTGTCCACTCGGGTGCCGCTTCCACGGTGTAAGACAAATCTTGGTGGGTTACGGCCACGGCAGGTTTTACGGCACAAGCACCCAACAGTAGGCAGGAAAGAAACAGCAGAAATTTATGCATGGTGGGTAAGTTGTTTACGGGCAATAGATGATCTAATGGGCTATAACACCACGAGTTTGCCACATTGAATCAACGCCTTGTCGTCCGATAGGGTGTAGAGAAAAACGCCTTTTTGGAACAAATAGTAGTCGAATTTTGAGGACTTAGTTGTTATGTCAAAGCGGTCAATAACTTTTCCGGTTACATCATAAACCGCCATTTGTAAAAATTCTTTGTTGTCGGGAAGCCCTTCAAAATGGAAAGTGCCGCTCCCGGGGTTGGGAAAACAATGGAATGGCACATCCCCGCCCGACGGTGTCACATCCGATACCATTGGGGCACAATTTCCGGGTATATTTTCGTCCAGCCATTGTAAACGCAGGGTAATCCAGGCTTTTAGCGTATCGAGTTCGGCATCGTAGGTGGTCGCAATAGCACCGATTTCAGGCGCAGGGCCACTCTTGCCAAGTATGGGCCATTTTTGAAAATGCCTTTTCTGGGCGTGTTGCACAAGGGTTCTGATGCTGTCGATATAGCCAAAAATATACGTCGTGTCAAAAATGGTGTGCCTGTAATTTTCGTATGCACACCGCAGTTCATCGTTGAAAGTGCTATCCTGTTGCAAACGAATATACCACCCGGTTGAATAATTGTCCGTCGGACAATCATTGACCAAATGGGCCCAACCAGCGCCATTGTAATTGTTGAAATAACTGCAATTGTCGAGATTTTTCCAAGCCCAGTCAAAATCCCAAACAGGTCCTGCTTGTAGTTTTCCACCATTGGAATATTTGTCTTTGTGAAAAAACACACTCTTCTTGAAACCATCCGCGTTGCGCGACAATTCATTGATCAAAAAATAGTCAATGAAGGATGGTACATCCAGGTATTTTCGGTACCCAGTCACAGGATCAGCAAAATTCTGACGGTAGAGCGCATTTTCCAAACTGTCAACATACAAACGGATGTATTCTTTCTGTTCTCCGGCCATGGAGTCCGGTTTCGGATATTCATACACAAAGTGTACATCAAAACCAGGGTGGTCTATGGGGGAATAGTTTGAGGTAAAACTATTGTTGGCGTCCCAGTAGTTTTGCTGAAGCATGTAGCCGCCGGTCAGGTCGTTTCCAATGGTATCAGCGGCACTCAGTTTGGCTATGTTGACCCTGTTCTTGTCCCGTTTTATTTTTTCGCCCAGTACATAAATGCCCTTGTAAATGCTGTCGATTAAGACCTCGCACAGGCTTGTTCGAACGCTGTAGTGGCCCATCTCACCAAACAATTTGTGGGAAAGGGTGTTCCGAATGAGCGAACGATCATTGAAATTAGACAATAGTACCCAGTCGTTTTCTTCCGGCATACCCAACAAGGATACGTTGTTGTTTTTTCCGGTTGAGTCTTGTGTCTCAAACCCATACGCCGGCTGTGGATACCCGGCAGAAGTAGCCCCACGAATTTCTATGCCTATGTTTCCACTGTATATATTGGCATCGTCCCCCACGTACGTAATACTGTTGGGACCATTGTATTTTATGTCCATCAAACAATTCACTTTGGCATCGACCACGATTTTGTTGCCCAAGGTATTGATGACGACAATGGGAAGTTCTGAACTGTCGAGGACTACAGTACCCAAGTCGGTCACGCAAAGTTGAAAGGTGCCTGTTTCACCGCCATAACCCCAAACTTGTACAAAAATCATTTGATTGGGGGTTAGCTCATACAAAGGCAGAAAAGAATGATAGCCGTTGCCACCGTCATCGTCACAGCCCAAAAGATGCGGATTCATACACGTACTGTCAGCCCAAACTGCTACACCTGTATCATTGATGCTGCCGTTGTCAGTTTCAAAACTTAGGTTCCCGGAAAGCGGTACGCGCATGACAAACCAATAGTCCCCTCCTGTATAATTGGCGCAATTCGGGGTTATCCCGGACCCCGGGTATCCCGTATTGTTTCCCACAAGACATTGACCGGTATCAATGGTAACTGCTGTACAGGGGTTGCTACCCGGTATGGCCATGCCCAAACAATTGCCCGTGCTTGAATAAACGTTGCCTGTCTGGGGTGTCGGCCCGCCTTGGTATAGCAGATTCCACAAACCGTCATACAACTGGTAGGTATTCTCGTTTTCATAGTCCCCAGCGCTGTAAACAAGAACCAGTGAATCACCCTGACACACTTGAAGGGTGTCAATGCTGCTATAATTTTCCCCGCTGAAAGTACCCGCTAATACAGTGTTGACATACACCTGCAAGTGCCCGCCGTTCCAGCCGTCACCGTAGCTGTCCTGCATGCGCAAGGTGTACGTACAACAGGGTGACTGGGCGAACGCACCAAAAGACATTGTCAATAAAAATACTATAAATATAGCGTTTTGAAACAAAAACCGTATCATGAATGGTCGTTTTGAAAAAAGGTAACTGGTTACAAGAAACACCCATGCGCTTACTCCCGCCATCCCTTTACCCGCACAAAAAACGGCCGATAATTGTCTGCATTTCTGAATAAATCGGCAAATACGGAACTGTTGACGTTGTAGGATACCAGCAGTTCGCCGTTGCCTGAAAATTCCGGATGGGCAAAAGCGTTGTAGGTAAAAAGGTTGCCTTCATGGGATTGAGGCGTGCAGTACAAGGTCTTTTTGTGGCTGAAACCGATGGCAGGGTTGTCGGAATCGTACAAGTATATTTCGCCGCCAAAAATATGGTGCTGTGTCAGTAGAAAGAACTGTTCTCCATCCTTAAACACCGAAAACTGGTCGGATACGTTGGCAAAAACACGTGCGCTTCCGTTTGGGTCGGTCGTCCAGGCTGTTCCGGTGAAATATTCCCATGCACCGTTCAAATCATGGCCTTTCACCCTTGCAACGTGTAAGAATTTCGAAAAACCCACTTTTTCTGATCCGTACATATACGTATAACCGCCGTCCTCCAGCAGACAAGCGCCGTAATTGGTAGCAGGATCGGTCACCTTGCGCTCAAGCGAAAGCAACGAAAAACTGGGCAATAGGAACGTTGCCACGTCCACACTGGCATAGGCGAAGTCCCAAGCGCCACCACTGCCGGTTGACTTAAAACCAAACATGACGACCTGTAAGGTGTCGCCGTGGGCAATACCATGCCCCGGCCAGTACCACCATCCCGCCTCGGAAGGTTCCAGGTAGGCAGTAGCACCACCGGTTAGGGTTGTGAGGTCGTTGCCCTGCTGTACCACAAATGCGTTTCGCTGAAAGGGGCTGCCGGCGCGACTGCGGTCCGGCTTTACGGTCCCCATAAAACTATCGCCGAAAAGCCACAGCACCCGGCCATCGGGGAGTGGTATGGAATAGGTAGCGTCCCCCCCCGTCCAGCCACCGCCACTGCGGGTAAACAACTGGTTGAAATCGCCAGCCTTGGTCACCGAAATCGGCGCTTTCCAGCAATCCGGAATGAGTGCCGTGGTGTCGTGTGTTGTCGTGTCCGGCGTGACCGTTCCCGGATCAATAGGATAAAAATTGCCGGATGTGAAGTCGTCACGCTCGTCTTTGCAGGCAACACAACAGCAGGTCGCCAAGAGCAGGAGCAGTGGAAAAGTAAACTTGAAATGGGTCGAAATCATAGGGCAAGATAAGTGTTTTATGACATTCCTCAAGGTCCGATGAAAATCGTTGGCAGGTCATGTAGAAAAAATTGTTTGGTTGTTTGTTGACCCTCCATTAATTGGTATGTTTGTCGCCCACAACGGGGTTTTCAAGTAACTTTCCCCGCTCATCTATTAACCAATGTACCCAGTATTAGAAGCGATTTATTTCGATTATACCTATGATTCATCTTGGCTTAGGACTTTACAAAAGTTTGTTGAACGACCAAAATTTTCGCTTTGCAAAGCAGTGTGGCGCTACCCACATCGTGGTGCAATTGGTTGATTATGTGAAAGGAGGTGACAGTCCAACCCTCACCCAAAACTACCTCAATGGCTGGGGCGTTACTCAAAACCAGGGCAAACTCTGGGAGCTTGATGAACTGCTTTCTCTGAAAAAACAAATGGAAGCACACGGTCTTACCTGGGCGGCCATTGAAAATTTCGACCCTGCGCATTGGTATGATATTCTCTTGGACGGCCCTTTAAAGTACCGGCAAATGGAGGATTTGAAAACAATGATCCGAAACATCGGGAAGGCAGGTATCCCAGTGATGGGGTATTACTTTAGTTTGGCGGGTGTTTGGGGATGGTCCAGTGGCCCTGCCGGTAGGGGAGCCGCAATGTCGGTCGTATTTGACCAGGACAATATTGATGTTAATACGCCCATCCCAAAGGGTATGGTGTGGAATATGGTGTACGATACAGCACCTTCGACGGGGGTTGTGTCGCCCGTTTCACGCACAGAAATGTGGGAACGGCTACAGTGGTTTCTGGCGGAACTATTGCCCATAGCCGAGGAGTGCGGTGTTCGATTGGTGGCGCATCCAGACGATCCGCCGTTGCCGGAAATGCGCGGCACGGCTCGTTTGTTCCATAATTTTGAGGCGTATGAGCGCTTATTGGCGGTGTCTGATAGCCCCGCCAATGGTTTTGAGTTTTGTATGGGCACCTTACAGGAAATGCCGGATGGAGATCTTTATGAGCTGTTGGACAAACACGCTGCTGCCGGTAACATCGGCTACATACATTTCAGAAACGTGGTGGGCAAGGTGCCCCATTATCGTGAAGCCTTTGTGGACGAGGGGGATATTGACATGGTAAAGGCCCTGCAGATTTTGAAAAAAAACAACTATAATGGTGTGATTATTCCCGATCACACCCCCGAAATGACGTGTAACGCCCCTTGGCATGCCGGAAAGGCCTTTGCTTTGGGGTATATGCGCGGCATACTACAAGCAATCCAACAGCAACCATGAACACTCCTGTAGCATTCCCAACCGGAAAATGTACCATTTCTGACGACTGGACGTACAAAAATATGCCCGTCATTTGGATGGAAAACGACTTCCTACGCATCGGCATCCTCGCCGGGCGCGGCAGTGATATTTTTGAATTTCGCTACAAGCCGAAAGATGTAGATTTCATGTTGAGGCTTGCAAAAGGCATCGTCAATCCCAACATAGATTTTTCCCAGCAGCGCGGCACGAACAACCAGTTTGAGGATTATTACTACGGTGGTTGGCAAGAAATTTTGCCCAATAGCCCGGCATTTCACTATCGGGGCGCTGCGCTCGGCCAGCACGGCGAGGTATCGCTCACGCCCTGGAAACATGCTATACTGGAAAATACGCCCGAACGGGTTTCCGTCAAACTCTGGACGCGTCCACTTCGAGTGCCCATTCTGATTGAAAAAACACTCACCCTGGAAGCAGGTAAATCCACGCTCTTTATCCAAGAAAAACTCACCAACGAGGCCAATACCCCCTTGGAGGTGGTTTGGGGGCATCACATTGCTTTTGGATTGCCTTTTTTAAACGAAGGCGCTAAAATCACCACCAACGCCCGTACTTTTTACGCCGAACCACTCATGCCTCCCAACCGACGCTTTCAACCCGGTATTGTAAGCGACTTCCCCCACGCTTTGAACATCGATGGTGCTGTTGATGATGCCAGTATTGTACATCCTGTGTCTGAACCGCCCTACAGTGATATGGCGTATCTCTCCGATTTTGATGACAAAGGGTATTATGCCTTGAAAAATGAAGCAAAAAACGTCGGGTTTGCCGTGGCTTGGGATGCCCGTGTTTTCAAACATGTTTGGTATTGGCTCGAACGATACGGTACCCAGGACGCCCCATGGTGGGGCAGCGCTTACGCAGTGGCCTTGGAACCCTGGACCAATCGGTGGCGCCCCGATCCTCAAACCGGCATAGATGCGGGTGAATGGCTTCGCCTGGAAGCCGGGGCAGTGATCACCACTGCGCTCGAGGCATCCGGATTTGAAGGCGATTATTTGCCACAATAAACCACCCAAAAGCCATTGAAATTATGTGACTGGTTGGGTGGCACGCTGTCTGAGACAAAAAATGGCCACTTTTTGTCTCAGACGCGACCATCTAACCAGTTGCGAAACTTTGTTTTCCAAACAAACAACATTATACCCATGTCATTGCTGGATAAGTCAATTGTTTTTGCCGATGGTCTAGACCATCCTGAATGTGTAGCGGTTCACCCTGATGGTACTGTGTGGGCCGGAGGGGAAGCTGGTCAGATCTACCGTATTGCTGCCGATGGCGCTCATGTCGAGGAAGTAGCCAATACTGGCGGTTTTATTCTGGGCATCGCCTTTAGTCCGGATGCGGCTTGGTTGGCCATTTGTGATTCGGGCCACCATTGCGTTTGGCGGCTTGATACCAAGACAATGCAGTTGGAGCGCTTTGCAGACGGCGCAGCAGGCCATGCGTTCAACATTCCAAATTATGCTGTTTTTGACAAAAAAGGCCATTTGTATGTCAGTGAAAGCGGCGCTTTTCGCGCTGTTACGGGCAAAATTTTAAAGTTTACACCCGAAGGAAAGGGTGAAATATGGCATGAAGGGCCCTTCGATTTTGCCAATGGTTTGGCACTGGGTCCTGATGAGACGTACCTCTGCGTCGCAGTTTCTTTTTTGCCCGGTGTGGAGTGCGTGGCCATTCAGCCCGACGGCAGTGCGGGTGCGCGTTCGCTGTATTGCACGCTGCCTGAAACTGTCCCCGACGGACTCGCTTTTGATGTCGAGGGCAATTTGTATGTATCTTGTTATGCGCCCAATAAGATTTTTAAAGTGACCCCAGCAAAAGCCGTGTCGGTGCTGATAGACGATTGGGAGGCGCATACAATCTCAAACCCAACCAATATTGCCTTTGGAGGCAGCGCGCTAGATCAGCTTTTTGTAGCGAATATTGGCCGTTGGCACATTACCAAAATTGATGCGGGAATCACTGGATTGCCATTGTCGTCACACCGTTGACCACGCTAACCAGTTACCGCAGGTATTTGGCTGGTTTTTCCACGAGACAATTTTTACGGAGCAAAAAAAAGGAGCCATGCTACAGCATGACTCCTTTAAAATGCGTGCGGGAAAGGAGAGTCGAACTCCCACACCCTTACGGGCGTACGCCCCTGAAACGTATGCGTCTACCAATTCCGCCATTCCCGCGTCGATTTTAATAATCGGCTGCAAATGTAACCCCGTTTCCTTTTTTCCCAAGTATTATTTTAAAAAACTCATCTTTTTACTGAGTAACTGGTTAGCGTGGTCGCGTCTGAGACAAAAAAGTGGCCATTTTTTGCCAGAAGAAGCAGATTTTTGTAGACCGTAGTAGCGCTACGGTCAACAAAAATCTGCGAAGTATGGCGGAAAATAGGCCTTTTTGGGCCAGACAGCGTGCCACCTAACCAGCTACTTTACTGAAATGAGTATCTGGCTAGTGTCGCGTCCAGTTAATGGCCCATGAATTGGGGCGGCAAACTTTTCCTTCATCAAGGCGTGAGGAGGACTCAATACGGGATATTGTAACCGACGAACAACGCAGATTGTGGTGGACTGGGCAAGACTGCGCAGATTCCGCGGTCTAATGGCTACCATATTAAGTCGCAAGGCACCGGCGAATTGTTCGATTAAACGGTAGTGTTTTGAAAAGAAGCGGTACCGGATCTTTATTTTACGGTAAATTGTAAAAATAACATGAATTATAAAAATTTACATATTTTCTATAAAAAAGACGGTATTGCAATGTTAAAATTTATAAAAGTTCGTTTTGTTTATAAATATAATAAAAAAAACGTGTTTTTTTTGACTATAATTTACTAAAAAAACGTGTTTTATTAATTGTTGCTTTATTGACTGTAACTACCGAATAAATAAATTTCGCATATTTGTGAGCGAAACGCGGTGGCACGGTTCTTGAATAGTCGTACTGTCGCCAATAAAATTCGAATACAGAAAATAGGCCGCTGGCCACATAGCAGGAAAAAATACGCTCGTCCGAGCAAAGAAAACCGAAGGCGGGGGCCCTCCGACTCTTTCAAACGAGAAAGGGTGGAGGGCTATTTTTTTGTGTAGCTGGTTAGCATGGTCGCGTCTAAGACAAAAAATGGGCCTTTTTGGGCCAGACAGCGTGCCACCTAACCAGTTACTTTTTTGTAACGACTTGGATGGCCCACCGTCCTGTCTAAAAAGCCCACTTTTCTCTCCGGTACAACGCTTACCTACCGTTGCAGGTATGTTTGAAAACAAAAGCCGTATGGCCCATTTAGTCTGGGCCATACGGCTTTTGTTTTCAAGGGTGGGGCAGCATCTTACCCATTACGGGCTTCCAGCCGTACAAAGTTGGTTAGTCCGCCTTCGTCAACAACACCGATCAGCTTGTTTTCGTCCATGACGCCGATGATCCCGAATCCTTGCTGTCGAATAAGGTGGTAAACTTTCAACAAAGAATCGTCAACGGAGACGACTTCCGCGGGGTGCAAGTGTTGGCCTATTTCAGAACTCATGTTTGATTTTCGGATGGCGAGGATGATTTCGTCTTCTTCCAGGGTACCCACCAATTGGTCGTTGAAGTCAAAAACCAAAAAATGGCGTTCCAATCCGTGGCGCAGCAACTCGATGGCAGATTGCATCCAGTCGTTGGTGTGGAGTCGGTTGAACTGAGGTCGCACGACGTCACGCACTGTAAAACGGCTCAATAAATCCTCCATTTGCACCATTTCGTTTTCGCTTCTGGCCGCATAAATGACGAATATGCCCAGAATAGCGAGCATAAACCCATCGCTCCAAAGGCCGTACCCGACGAGCATCAGGGCGATGGCCTGTCCTACCCAAGCTGCTATGCGAGTGGCTTTTGCGCGGCCGGTGCGCATCGACAACAGGGCTCGGAATACGCGCCCCCCGTCCATTGGAAAGGCTGGGATCATATTGAACAGCACCAATGCGATGTTGGTAGCAGCCAGGTTGAGGGCAAACTGCAACAGTTGCGGAATTTCTTGCAATCTTTCGTCAAGTACTTCTTCGCCGGAAGATTGGAGGACGGCATCTTTCAAGACTTCGAGGTAGGCGGGGTCGGCAAAAATCCCGATGAGGATCAGGATTATGGTTGCGATGACGACGTTGACCATGGGACCTGCGATGGCCACGACGAATTCCTGTATGGGTTTTTCTGGCATACGTTCGAGGCGTGCTACGCCTCCGATGGGCATCAGCACGATGTCGCGTGTTTTGACGCCGTAGCGCCGTGCGGTCAGGGCGTGGCCATATTCGTGCAACAGCACGCAAAGAAACAGGGCCATGAAGAGGCCTGTGAGCCAAAAGGTGTCTATCACAGACATTTCATTGCTTTGGGCGTGCCAAAGGATGTAAACAAAAATCAACCCGAAAGTCCAATGAAGGAAAACAGGGATACCAAACCAAGTAAAAAGTTTTAATGCGCCGCGCATACTGTTATTTTTGTGCCTGTTGAGGGCGGTTTTTTAAGGTGCTGACGCGATGACGATGTACTGATAGTCAAGCGCGTCTTTGTCAATTTTATCAATCCTGAAGCCTGCCGAAACAAGCTCCCTTTCTACTTCGTCTAAAGCAACTTTGAAATGGTCAGGAGGCCCCACTGGCAGGTTATTTTTCTTAAAATCAATGATGAGTAATCGGGCTCCCGAAGACATACCTTTGCGGAGGGTACGCAGGTATTGAATGCGGTTGTCCAAGTAACCATAGGTGTTGACGATCACAACGGCATCGGCTTCTCCGGGGCGCAGTAGGGGGTCGTTGGGCAAGGAAAGCCTGGTTTCAAAGCGCTTCTGGTAAATTTCCGGCAGGCGAACTTTCATACTGTCCAGGAAGGAAATAAACCGTGGGTCTATGTCTATACCGATCACCCGTTTTGCTTTTGGCACCAATCGAAAGGTGAAATAGCCAGTTCCTGCACCAATATCGGCCACCGTCTTGTTGTCTAAGTCCCCCAAAAGAGAGATCACCATATTGGGTTTTTGCCAGATGCCGCGGTCTTTGTTTTCGCCATCGGCGACGAGGCTTTCAAAATTGCCCGATCCTCCGGAAGAAGGGGTTGTTTGCGCTGAAAAGGTCGCTGTGGAGGCGGGTTTTTCTTGAAAAAGAGCCGGATCGTTTGAGCCGGATGGCGATTCGTTGCGACAAGCAAAAAACGTCAAAACCCCGAAGCAGTAAAGTGTGGTGGCGGTGCGCGTCATACGAGTGGTGAGAAGAGAACACCACAAATGTAGTGAAGTTCGGTGAAATGGGTTAGTGGTCTATCTTTGTCCCGTCTGATCATGTTCAATACGCTGTATTTACTTTGAAAGTCAATATTTTAAAACCGATACAAACGCCTTCGGCCCTCTTGTTCAGCAGTGCATGCCTGATGGTAGTCAGCATGGTGTTGTCGCCGTTTTTGTTGTCCATCAGTATGTGGGGCATGGCTGCGGCTGCGTGGTGGCATGTAATGGATACGGTGCGGGCTGAATCCACGTCGGTGGTGCGGCGCTCCGGGGCTGTGTGGGCATTGGCGGTGGTGCGATCGTTCAAGAATCTGTGGAAAAACCGGGAGCTGTCTGTCCTGACCTTGCTGCTGCTGGCGCCAGCGGTGAGTATTTTTTGGAGTGAGGATTGGGGCTATTGGCTCCGGGTGACACGGGTTCGGCTTCCATTTTTGGTCCTGCCCTGGGTTTTTGTCAATGTACCGCGGTTGCGTCAATCGGATTATCAGCGTGTTCTGTACTTGTTGGTATGGTTCATGGTGGTGGCGTGTGTGTGTGTTGGCGCGAATTTTTTGCTGCACTACGATGCGGTGATGGAGGGTCTTGGGCGCGGACAGCCCATTCCGGTACCAAGGCAGCACG
This sequence comes from uncultured Bacteroidota bacterium, assembly GCA_903933805.1. Taxonomy (GTDB): domain Bacteria; phylum Bacteroidota; class Bacteroidia; order Chitinophagales; family Saprospiraceae; genus M3007. The sequence goes on from CAIZLM010000115.1 coordinate 35,014, forward strand.
TGCGGTTTAGCTTGGTTTTGGCGACGGCCATTGTGGCTGGGGTATGGCTGTGGCGCCGGCGTTTTCGGCTGAAGTACCGTTGGGAACAACCTGCGTTGGCTGCTGCGGTGGTGTTTCTTTTTCTTTTTATCCATGTGCTTTCCGTGCGGGGAGGCTTGGCGGTTCTGTACATGGCACTGGTGGTGTCTGTCGTTTGGTATGGTTGGCACACCAGGCGTTGGGCGACGGGGTTGCTCATTCTTGGAGCGCTTGTCGCGTTGTTGTGGGGGGGCATCAATGTTATTCCGAGTCTTCAACAGCGGGTTGCATACATGCGATACGATTGGGCGCGTTACAAGGCGAATGACGGGGCTTTGTACTCCGATGCGGCAAGATGGACGTCGCTTAAGGTGGGTTACCGTATTTGGAAGGAAAACCCAATCCTTGGAACGGGGGCGGGGGACTTGTTGTCCGAAGTGAAACGCGTTGCTGCTGCGGACTACCCCGACTACGCCAAAGATCCAAAATTGCCGCACAACCAATGGATACACACCATGGCCAGCACTGGGCTGCTGGGTTTGTTGCTGAGTATGCTGGCTTTTTTGACCCCGTTTTTTGCACATAAATATCGCGCTAATTATCTTTTTACGGCATTTCAGGCGATGGCTTTTGTCACTTTTATCATTGAATGTACCATCGAAAATGCCATTGGGGTATCGTGGTATTTGTTTTATACGTTGTGGTTTGCTGCGATGGCGGAACAAGACGGTTAAATTTTTAGAAGCGCCACACCGGTGGCAAAAAAACTACTATGGCTAAAATACACGCTAAAAAATCTTACGGGCAGCACTTTTTGAAAGATGAACACATCGCAGAGCGGGTGGCGGAGGGCTTGTTGCAGGCTGGCAAAACGGGACGTGTGCTGGAGGTAGGTCCGGGAATGGGGATGTTGACCAAATACCTGTTGTCCCATGCGGAGTACGAAACCTATGCCGTGGAGGCAGACCGAGATATGGTGGATTTTCTGGGAAAAAACTATCCGGATTTTGCACCGGCACGCGTGGTATTCAAGGATTTTCTAGATTTTGACCCAAAAACAGTGTTTGGCGACCAAGAATTTTCGCTGATTGGCAATTTCCCCTACAATATTTCAACACAGATTCTTTTCAAGTTGTTGGTTTGGCGTGATCAGATTCCGGAAATGGTTGGTATGTTCCAAAAAGAAGTCGCCGATCGGATTGTGTCCAAGCCGGGCTCGAGGGTATATGGGATCACCAGTGTGCTCGCACAGGCATTTTATGACACGGAATACCTGTTTACGGTAGAGCCGGGTGCGTTCAGCCCTCCCCCCAAGGTGCTGTCCGCTGTGATTCGCTTGACGCGAAAGGACGGGTTTGTCTTGGGTTGCGATGAAGACCTGTTCAGAAAAATGGTGAAAACGGCCTTCAATCAGCGTCGAAAAATGCTGCGCAATACGCTCAAACCTTTCTTTCCAAGCGATTTGTTGATGGAAGACCCTTATTTTCAAAAAAGACCGGAACAACTTGGTTGGGCAGAATATGAGCAGTTGGCACAAAAAGTGTCGGGAACTGTAGATATTCCGGAGCTGCCCGATACAGCGGAATAACAACCATACGATGAAACCAATGACAACTGTACATCCTACGTATTATGAACTTGTGTACGCCGTGGTGCGTCGCATTCCACGAGGCCGCGTAACAAATTATGGGGCCATAGCAGATTTCCTGGCCCTTGGATCAGCCCGCATGGTGGGCTGGGCGCTGAACAATTGTCACCATATCGGCGATGTGCCTGCCCATCGTGTGGTGAACCGGAAGGGCGAACTGAGTGGCCGAAACCACTTTGGCACGCCTGTTATGATGCAGCAGTTGCTTGAAAATGAAGGCGTTGCGGTACAAAACGATCGAGTAGTTGCCTTTGATCAATTGAGCTGGCATCCCCAAGAGCTCGGCGACGACTGGGATATTTTGTGCTGAGAAACAAGCAGGTGTTATTAACCATTAACCCTGCACATACACCACCGATTTTTCCTCAAAAAAAGGCTCTGTAAAAAACTCTTTGATGGGAAAGACGTCTGTATAGCTTTTCCCTTTGCCGGGCAGCGCCTTAATTTCTGCCCGTAGATCGCCGCCTTTCAGGGCCAGGATGCCGTTGGGGAGTGCGTGAAAATGCTTTTTCTTGAGAAATTTTTGTCCCCAAACCATCAGCTTGTCCAGTGGTGCCACGCCACGGGACAGCACAAAGTCAAACTGCCCGAGCATTTTCAGGTCTTCTGCCCGGGTGTGGATGGCGGTCACATTCTTCAAATCCAGTGCATCGGCAACCTCCTGTACCACCCGGATCTTTTTTCCGGTGGCATCCACGAGGGTGAACCTTGTTTCAGGAAAAAAAATTGCCAGCGGAATGCCGGGGAAACCGCCTCCGGTCCCCAGGTCCAATATTTGCGCTTCCGGGCCAAATCCAATGACCCGTGCAATGGCGAGGGAGTGCAGCACGTGTCGCTCGGAGAGGTTTTCAATATCCTGTCTGGAGATCACATTTATTTTTTCGTTCCATTCGCGGTAAAGCGGCTCAAGTTGTTCAAATTGAGCTGCTTGCGTGGCCGAAATTTTTGGAAAGTATTTTTTTATTAAGTCCATTGTTCTGTGTATGCCCTTTTACCGGGCGAGTTGTTCGAGCATTTTGGCTGCTTGGCTGCGTCGTTCGGGCACTTCCGTGTTGGAGCGGGCGCGTTCAACAGCACGTCGTGCGATATCGCGTCGTGCGGGGTTTTGTTCGGCAATCTTGACGAAGGCCAGTGCCTGGTACCAGTATAAATCTTCACCAAAGCGGTCGAGGTCGGGAATTTTGGCAAGGCATTGCACCGTAAGCTCGGGTTCGTTCAGTTGTAATCCAACGATAGCCAAGTAGTAAAGCGCCTCCGAGTTACAGTCTTCCATATCACTTCCGATCATGGTGTAGAGTACAGCGGCGGTTTCTCGGTAATCCTGTCGTTGGTATGTTTCATCGGCGGTTTCAAAAAGTTGTTCGCAAGTTTCCACCCGCGTCATCGGGCTTGTATCCCGTGCAAACCGGTCGGCTCTATCGGCCATGATACTGGTTGGCGGTTTGAAATTTTCGGCGTACACCGCTTTGGGAGAGGTTGACACGCTGAAAAAATCCCAAATGCCATAAGCAGCCACCAACAGGATCAAGGCCATCATCACGTTGCGGGTCACCTTGCTTTCCCGACGTTCGCCGGATGATTGGCCCATGGATAGGCGGCCTTCCACGGCGTCTACGGCAGCCAAAGCCTGCTGAAAATGGGTGTCTGTGAGCGCCGTGACCGCCCAAGCAGGAGCCAAGTTCGGCCATGCATCGGCGGGTTCTCCGAGGCTTTTTCGGTATTTTTCGAGGCAGGTGGCTGTGGTAGTGTTGCGCTGTTGGGCATCAGATATACCCAATGCTGCATCTTGCGCCCAAGCCTGGATTGTTTTTCGGCAACCGCTTTCAAGCCTTGAAAACTGTTTTTTTGCGCGGATGCGTTGGCGACATTCCAGCCTGGCTTCAGTACTTGGGACGGCCATTAAACAAGCCGTTTCTGCTTCCGACAGCGGTGGCGGTGCAGGCAGTTCCAAGTTTTTTTCGGTCGCCCAGTCGCGGAAATGGCAGATGGCCAGTGTTTGTAACCACGGGAAAACGGCGATGGACGTATCTGGCTGCCCATCGCGGGCCAAAGTAGATGCGTGTATCAAAGCCACCCTGAAAAAGGTAGAGCCATCGGCCCGTGAGCCACCAGCAGCTTCCACCGCTCGGATGATAGGCCTTCGAAATGCGGTGTACAGGTTTTGGATAGCGCCGGCGTCGATGGTACGCAGTCCCTCAAAATACTGTTCGTTGGGAAATGATGCCGTTGGGTCTGTCATGGATCGTGTGTGGCTACAAAGGTCGTTAAGATGCAGCAATTTTCGCTGAAAATGTGTAGCAGGTGGTTTAGACTGCGACAAAAAGGGCCGAGGCATTGACTGCCCCGGCCCTGAAAACACCTAAAACCCTATTATCTTGTCAAAAAGTCAAACTGGTTAGGTGGTCGCGACTGAGACAAAAAAGAGGTCGTTTTTTGCCAGACGAAGCGGATTTTTGTAGGCCGTAGCAGCGCTACGGTCAAAAAAATCTGCGAAGTATGGCGGAAAATGGGCCTTTTTGGGCCAGACAGCGTGCCACCCAACCAGTTGCAATCAAATTAACCGAGGAGAATTTGTTTGCTCTGTGGTTTTGCTTCCTCTTTCTTGGGGATCGCCACAGACAAAATACCACCTTCGTACACTGCGCGAATGGCCTCAATATTGACACTTTGAGGAAGCTTGAAGGAGCGTTTGAAGGATTCATAGCGAAATTCTCTGCGCAAGAAGCGCGTGGTTTCCGGGCTTTTTTCTGCGCCTTCTGCGTTTTCGGTCGTCCGTTTGGCTTCTATCACCAAGTGGTCGTTTTCAACCTGCAGCGAAAAATCTTTTTTCTCAAAACCCGGAGCAGCCAGTTCTATTTCAAACGCATCAACCGTTTCTAATACGTTGGTGGATGGTTGGCTCAACACCGAATCACTGCCCACAAAATCGGCAACGCCGCGGTGCAAGAACTCATTTAAAAAACCATTGGTGAAGCTTTTGGTAACAGGGTAGGGGCGAACTTTTACGAAATTGGTCATTTTTTTATGATTTTAATCAGGTGAATTGGATGGAGATTGTTTCGTGCCGGTTGTTTTGCCAACGGGGCACATAACCCCTTGCTCAATCTGTGTACCAACTGCCTTTTTATGTTTTTTTGACAGCCTAAACATTTAATTAGATGTCAAAAAGTCATGCATTGATAATACGAAATGCCATTTTGGCATATACACTTTTCGGACGTATGGGATTGGTCGGCGGGTATTTCACAGCGTGCCATTTAACGTAAAAAAAAACCGTACTTTGTATCCATGAATCATTGGATCTTAACAACACGATTTGTCTTGTTCCTGGTGGGTTGGGTGGGGTACTTGTCGGCCCAAGCGCCTGATAGCATGCATTTCCAGCGGTCAATTTCTGTCGATGCCACCTTCGTCACGAGCGACAACCTTGCCAATACGTATCTCATAACCGCTGCCAATGCTGTTGTAAAATTGGATTCTGTGGGTGGGAAAGTGGCATCCTATACCAACAATCGCCTTGGACGAGCAGCGGCGCTTGATGCCACCAATCCCTTGAAGCTGCTGGTATGGTACCCGGACTTCCAAACAGCGGTGGTCTTGGACAGAACCCTCACTGAACTGGGGCGCCTTTCTTTGGCGGCGGTGGGCCTGTACGCCGTTCGAGCTGTTGCCATGGCTTTTGATGGAAACATTTGGGTGTATGACGATGTACGGTCCAAGGCGTTGAAAATCCGCCTCGATGGTGCTGTATTGCTTGAAAGCCCTCCCCTTCAGGGGTATTTCCCCGGCCGTTTTGCGGTCGCGAAAATTCGGGACAGCGGGCAGCGGGTCTATCTGAACGACCCTGAGAGCGGTCTGTGCGTGCTCGATCAATATGCCAATTTGGACAATCTGTACAACGCTTTTCGTCTGATTGACATAGATACCGATGGTGCTTGGCTGCTATGCTTGGAAAAGGACCGGTTGTATTTTCGACATCAGTTGGATATGCGCTTGTGGAGTGTACCGCTGCCGCCCGCAGCCCGCGTGCCCGAAACGGGCATCTGGCTGTGTAAGCATGGCCTGTTTTTGCAGCGCGGACGAGCGTTGGAGCAATACTCCTGGGACTAGTGCCGCGTCCAGTCAATGGCTCATGCCTGTGGTGGTCCAATTTTTCCGTCCTCTGCGTTGTTCGTCGGTTACAATATCCCGTATTGAGCCCTCCTCACGCCTTGATGAAGGAAAAGTTTGCCTCCCCAATTCATGGGCCATTACTGGACACGGCACACAACATGCACTAGGGCGCCAATCGCTCGATATGCCATTGGTTGCCTTCCAGGGTGTATGCCACGCGATCATGCAGGCGGCTCTCACGGCCTTGCCAGAATTCAAACCAAACGGGGGCCAGGCGGAAACCGCCCCAGAAAGGCGGAATGGGCAGCGGCGATACGCCGTCAAATTCCAATACACGCGCTGCTTGGCTGGCTTCCAGCACACCTCGAGCGCTGATTTTGCGGCTTTGTGGGCTTGCCCAAGCGCCGATTTGGCTTTCCCGAGGGCGACTTTGAAAGTACTCCAGCGATTCTTCGGCACTGGTCTTTACCACGGTCCCTTCCATTCGAATTTGGCGCTGGAGGTCGAGCCAGGTAAATAAAATGGCGCCATTGGGGTTGGATATCAATTCTACCCCTTTGCGACTTTCGTAGTTGGTGTAAAATACAAATCCTTGATGGTCAAATCCTTTCAGCAATACAGTCCGTACACTTGGGCGCCCTGCAAGGTTGGTCGTGGCAAGCGAAAAAGCATTGGGCTCCAAGACCTGACTTTGTAGGGCCTCGTCAAACCACAGGCCAAACTGATCAAATGGATTGGCTGCAACGTCTGCCTCAGACAGGGATTGTAGGGCATAGTTTTGGCGGAGTGCGGCAATATTGGTCAACATGTGTGCGTCGTATAAACGGTGAATAAATCGTGTGTTTCTTTTTGGATAATTTGGTTGAGCGTATGTTGGGGACTTCTTTACCGGGTCAAGTGCGATCCTTTTTTTGCCATTTTTCACCTTTTTGGCCCAAACAGCGTACCATCTGACCAGTTAAACTTTTTTTAAGCCAAGGAAAACCTACCTTTACCCCGCAAAATTCGGCATGCCCCGCCGTATTAACGCTGTAAGGGTATCCCTTATTTACAAAAACTCAACATTCATAATTCATCTATTCATCAATGGCATACCTATTTACCTCAGAGTCTGTTTCCGAAGGACACCCGGATAAAGTGGCCGACCAAATCAGCGACGCTATTCTCGATGCTTTTCTCCGCCAGGATCCCAATGCTAAAGTCGCTTGCGAAACACTGGTGACCACCGGTCTTGTGGTCGTAGCAGGTGAAGTGCGCTCTGCTGCCTATGTGGACGTACAAGAAGCCGCTCGCAGTACCATTGAACGCATCGGCTACACCAAAGCCGAATACCAGTTTGATGCCAAATCCTGCGGCATTCTTTCTGCCATTCACGAACAAAGTGCTGACATCGCCCAAGGGGTTGATGTGGGTAAAAAAGAAGAAGAACAAGGCGCTGGTGACCAAGGTATGATGTTTGGATACGCCACCAACGAAACGGAAAATTATATGCCGCTGGCCCTCGATTTGGCACACTTGCTGCTGCGCGAACTGGCAGCGATCCGCAAGGAGGGCAAACAAATGAAATACCTGCGTCCAGATGCCAAAAGCCAGGTGACCATCGAATACACGGACAAGCATGTGCCCAAAAAAATTGACACCATCGTCATCTCTACTCAACACGACGACTTTGATGAAGATACCCGTATGCTGGCCAAAATCGCATCGGATGTGCAAAGGGTACTCATTCCCCGTGTGAAAAAACTGCTGCCTGCCCGGGAAGCACGCCTCTTTACCAGTGAAATCAAATACCACATCAACCCAACCGGTAAATTCGTCATCGGTGGACCGCACGGCGATACCGGCCTCACCGGACGTAAAATTATTGTGGATACCTATGGCGGAAAAGGCGCCCACGGCGGCGGCGCTTTCTCCGGTAAAGATCCCTCTAAAGTGGATCGGTCGGCAGCCTACGCCACCCGACACATTGCCAAAAACCTCGTCGCCAGTGGCCTTTGTAGCCAGGTGCTCGTACAGGTAGCCTATGCCATTGGGGTCGCTGAACCAGTCGGACTGTATGTCAATACCTACGGATCCTGTAAAATAAAGGGCATCTCCGATGGCGATATCGCCCAAAAACTGCACGAAGTGTTCGATCTGCGCCCGGCAGCTATTGTACGCCGCTTCGGCCTGAAAAACCCGATTTTTTCCGAAACAGCCGCTTATGGCCACTTTGGACGGGTGCCAGAGAAAAAAACCGTCATGATTGGCCTCAACGGCGACGCCAAACCCGTGGAAGTGGAAACCTTTACGTGGGAAAAATTAGACGCCGTGGATGATGTGAAAAAAGCCTTCGGAATCTGATCATACTGCCCCGCAGTTGTCCATCAACCTGCTTTTCTTCCCAATTGAAGTGATACGCCACCCCAAAATGCTGGGGTGGCTTTTTTTGTCTCAGACGCGACCACCCAACCAGTTACCTATTTTTTTGCTGCTCCACGCATCACCTACGTGGTTGCCCGTTTCTTTAATTTCAAAAAGGGTTGCTCTATCAGTATCCAACTTACCCGAGCCAGCAGGTACGTGCCAGCAAAAGCCAGCAAGATAAAGATGGTCTGCCCCAACACCGGCGGAAGTCCGCTTTCCAGCAAACGGACGCCAAATCCGTTCCGCCAAGTGTACTCAAACATGTGGTGGAATACATAAAGCCCATAGCTGTATTGGCCCATGTGCTGCAAAAATTTATTCTCGCACACACGGCGCGTGATGGCGCGTGGGTGCGGGTTGAGCGCCAGGAACAACAAGGCCGCAAACAGTATGGCCGAAAGGGTATAAAGGCTTTGCTTGGTGCCGCTGATAAAGTTGTCGAAGACCATCAAGCCTGCCCCCACAAAAAGAACCCTTGCTATCCAATTGTGGTAGGGTAGCTTTTGCAGCCACTCCAGTCGAAGTGCTACCGCCAGAAAACTGCCCGCAGCAAGCCCATCCATCCGGCAAAAAGGCAAAGTGTACGACGATATGGAGAGTTTTGTGCCGACCATATCGTCGGTCAGGTGGCGCAATCCGGTTCCCATGCAAATCAGGATGAGGCACAGTATCGCCAGCGAACGCATGGGCACGTACCGCACAATCAACGGCCAAAACAAGTAGAACTGCTCCTCTATGGCCAAAGACCACAGGTGGTTCAGGTTGAAAATGTGGCTGTGGTAGAGGTAGTCGTTCTTTAAACCCATGGCAATGTTGGGTGTGAACGTGAAAAACCAGACAAAAGCATCGTACCCCTGCAACCGTTCCGGTGCTCGCTCGACCAACAGGATGGTAAGCCACGTGACCACCACCACGAAATAGTAAAGGGGGAGGATGCGCAGGGCCCGCCGGCGGTAAAAATTGCGCCAGTAATGCGCGTTCCGTTTAGAATCAAGCAAAATACCGGTGATCAAAAAACCCGACAACACGAAAAAAAGATCGACACCGATCCACCCGAATTGGGTGATGAAATAGACCCGTTCATCCTGAAAATAGCCGCGCAACATAAAATGACTCATCAATACCAGCAAGATAGCAATGCCCCGCACGCCGTCGAGTGCCGGAAGGTGGCCGCGAAAATAAATGGTATCTTGCTCCTGCGTATTCATGGATATCGGTACATCAAACGGGTTAGTTTTTTCGGATTACCTGGACGCGCGCACCACTGCTGAGGCTCAGCTGTCCAGTGAGGACGACCGCATCGTGCGGCAATAACCCGCCAACGACTTCTACTTTGTCGCCGTAGAGCCCCCCAAGGGTGATGGGACGCAATTCCGCAAGGGAATCTTGCACCACCACAAATACCTTTGGATCCTGCAGACTGCCCGAAATCGTTTTCCGCGGTATCGTCAGACCCTGGCGGTTGGCGTTGAACGTAAACGCTGCCTTGGCGTGCATGCCCCCGCGCAGGGGCGCAGATTTTGGGTTGATGACCTCTATTTCAATATCGTAGGTGAATGCGTTGTCTGCCCGAAGCCCAATGTTGGTGACTTTGCCGGGGATGTTGGCGCCGGGGTACACATCCGCAACCACACGCACCAATTGGCCCTTTTGCACATTCAGCACGTCCCGCTCGGTGACTTTCACCATGAGGAAGAGTTTCTCCAGGTTGGTCATCTGCCCGACCTGAATGCCGGGCCCAATGACACTGCCCCGTTCGATGAACCGCAAGCCCAGGGTGCCGGTCATGGGCGCTTTGATGCTGGTGTTGGCGATTTGCTTTTTAAGTCCCTTCTCCTTGGCCTCCGCAGACAGGATGCCCAGTTGCAGGTCTTCAATTTTGTTTTTGGGTGCGGCCTCTCCTTCAATAAGGTTGGCGATGCGCTCTTGGTCCTTGCGCAGTTTGGCAAGGTTGGCTTGGGTTGCGTCCAGTTCGATGCGCAGCAGCTCATCGTCCACCTTGGCAATGACCTCGCCTTCACTCACCCATTCACCCTTGTTTTTAAAGACCTCCAGAACCCGACCTGCTGTTTCAGAAATAATGAACATTTCTTTGGCCGGCAGGAATATTCCGTCGGCTTCCAGGTGGTTGGCGAGGGTTTCCAGTTTGGGTTCTATGACCTCAACGGGAACGAATGCTCGGGTAATTTTGGAGAGTTGGGCCTCTTTTTCCAATTCTTTTTTGTTGGACGAAAGTTTCCAAATCGTGAGCGCCACGATGACAGCGAGTGTTAACCAAAGGTAGATCCTGTTGCGCATACCAGAGTTGATTGATCGCCTCCCCCAACGGGGTGAAGCGCCACAAAAATACGCAAAGCAAAGGCGGTTTTGATCAACTGATTTTGTCGATGTACTTTTGTGGGGTCAGTCGCGGCATTTTGGCATGCTTCGCGCGGCAAAGATTCCCCATGTTACTCAAAGCTTCCAGCGTCACCAACCTCACAGACGCCCGCTATTATGCGGCAAAAGAGGTTGATTATCTTGGTTTTAACCTTGAAGAGGGCACAGAAGGCTTCCTCGACCCGGTGTATATGAAGGCCATCCGAGAATGGGTGACAGGTCCTTTTATCACGGGTGAATTTTCACGGTCGCCAGTCGCCCACGTGGCCGCCGCCGCAGAATTTTTTGGACTGGACGTGGTTCAGTTGTCGGCAGAACACCACCTCGACCACCTCGCAGACCTCCGCAGCTTGGATATTTTGCTGCACGTACAGGCATCCGCTGACATGGCATCCCTGGAGCAGGTGTTCCACACAGCATCGCCTTTTGTGTCGTGTTTCATCCTTGATTGCTCCAACATAGACCACTGCGAGCCGCTGCTGTACCACAACAAGGCATCCTGGAACGCGCTGCTGGGCCTTCGTCCCACCCTGCTACAAGCCAACCTGTTGGCAGGACCAATATCAGCATTGTTTCAACAACTGGATTTTGCCGGGCTCAGTTTGGTCGGGGGAGAAGAAGAACGGGTGGGCGTGAAGTCCTTTGACCAAATCGAAGAGATTTTAGAGGCGATAGGGCGGTAGGGCTTTGTGGGCATGCGGCCCCACCGTTGGAGTTCGCCACAGGCCTTTCTGCCCGCTGGGGTTGGGTGAAAACGCCAACTGCGGCGGAGCATTGGTATTGAACTATGCTGTCCCTAAATTTTCGTTATTCACCAGTTACTTTATTTGTAACTGGTTAGGTGGCACGCTGTCTGGCCAAAAAAGACCCATTTTCCGCCATACTTCGCAGATTTTTTTGACCGTAGCGCTGCTACGGCCTACAAAAATCCGCTTCGTCTGGCAAAAAATGGCCTCTTTTTTGTCTCAGACGCGACCA
>CAIZLM010000116.1 GCA_903933805.1 uncultured Bacteroidota bacterium
CGTGTTGGAGCCATTCGCCGCAAATATGCCCACTCGAACAGGACCAGTATAACTAAAATTTCCATTGCCTACCGTGACGCTGTAGTTCGTGGCGATGCCTTCATTGGCCGCCCCAGCATTGCTCAATGTGTACGCATTATTTGCTATATCCGCCGTGCCCCAGGCGTATTCACCTGCCACGGCAGGCTGGTTGCCCCGGCAGGCCTTTTCAAACTCCAGTTCCGTCATGGGCCGAAGACCAGACCAATCTGCATACGCAATACCATCTGCCGAATATATGAGGTTACAAGCCACATTCGGCAAGGTGGTTGCGTAGTTTCCCACCACACTGCCCGTAATGGCATAACGGTAGTTTGCATCAGTGTGTTTGTGCGCGTCCGCCTGCGTTTGCGTCAGCGTGTTCAAGAAATCAACGTACTGCTGTTGGGTGACTTCGTATTTCATGCAGTAAAAGGCAGCGTAACCGTTCGGCCAAGTGGCGTTGGCAGGAACTGTTATACCTGTTATACCCGTGGGATAGCCTCCGGATGCACCACCCAGCGCGCCGACACCCGTGGGCGCCGTCGTCGCATTCGCCGTACTGATGGTCGTGGATTCAAAGGCGAAGTTGCCGCCACCCCCGCCGACATTAAAGGCGCCCTCCATTACCCGCACCATCTCGATGGCGAAGACCCGTAATTCTTCGTTGGCGCCGCCGACAACGCCATCGGCGCCATAGTCCCAGCGCAACTTCAGGCCCCTGTTCGAAAACGTGCTCGAGCCAACTGTGCTCCGGTACACATATACACCAATGCCGGGGTTGGTCGTCGCGTCGAAGGCAGAGTTGTCGTCCACCAGGCCTACGGTGATGTCGGCAGCCGTGCCCGAGCCTGCGATGTGGCCCGTGTTGTGCAGGTTGGCAGGCAGCCATTCACCAGTGCCGCCAACGCGGTACTTGACGAAAACCCAGGCAGCATCCCAGTTGGAAGCGCCGCTGCTCAGCCGCCAGGAGTTCTCCCAGCTCAGGTCGAAGTTGACATAGCCATAGCCAGAGCCGCCATCGGATGGACTTCCGTCCGTGAGGGTCGGTGCGCTGACCGTGATGTTGTTGGCAAAAATGGGTAGGCAAAAGGTTGCTAAGATAAACGAGAGCAAAAAGTTCTTTTTCATGTAATGTGTTGTTTTATAATGTATTAGCAATATTTTGTAGTGACTTTAATTCAGTAACTGGTTAGGTGGCACGCTGTCAGGCCTAAAAAGGCCCATTTTCTGCCATACTTCGCCCATTGTTTTGACCATAACGCTGCTGTGGCCAATAAAAATCCCCTTCGTTTGGTAAAAAATGGCCGCTTTTTCGTCTCAGACGCGACCACGCTAATGCGTTACTTATTTCAATAGATCGCTGTAGTTTCACGACATTTTGCCTGTCTGCTGTTCAATGATTGCGGCTAACTTTCAACAGCTACTGGACATAAATGCCTGTAATGCTGCGATTGTAACCGGGAGTTGAATGTTATTTATAAAGTAACTGGTTGGGGGGCAGGATGTCTGGGAAAAAAGGGCCTTTTTTCAGCATGCTTCGGCCATTTTTCGACTAAAGTCCTTCAGGAAATTCGCTGCTGCTGGCAAGAAATAGCCGCTTTTTTGTATCAAAAGCGACCAACCAACCAGTTATTAAAGAAAATACCCGGCCCGCTGATAAAGCGAACCGGGATGAAGGAAAAATTTGCCTCCCCAATTCATGGGCCATTCACTGGACGCGGCACTGGTGATATCGTGCTATTGATAAACGCACATTCGTCATAAATATGTCTAAGGTACTCAATTGGCAATTTGGACATACTCAACATCCTTTAATATGTGAGGAGCTAACCAGTTACAATAATTTTATCCAGAAGGTCACAAACAGCCATAAAATTGTCAAAAGTCTCTTTATCTTGTTGAAAGTCAACAAGGATATCTATATCACTCCCCTTCTTTTGCTCCTGTCTTGAGTAAGAGCCGAACAAGCCAATTTTACTAATTCCATGTTGGCGCATAAACTGGCCGATTTGCGCTGTAATTCTCAGGGGGTCAGTTACTCCGGAATTGGGGCGGTTCCTGCACAAATGGATTTATTACCAATGCGATCGCGATCAGGCCCATGGGGTACAATAACCCAATATAAGGCGAAAACGAGGCTCCGACGATCAAATTTGCTTTCAAAAACTCCGTAATCAAGGGCGTGGCGCCCCCAAGCACTCCATTTCCCACATTGTGGGTAAATCCCATGCTCGTATAACGCGTCCTGCCTGAAAAAAACTCCATCACATAGGCGCCCATGGGGCCATACACCAAGGCGCTGGCCAACGTATTGACAAAGGTGAGGAAAATAAAAAACACCATTACAGGCGTTGAAATGGCGTGCACAGCACTGAGGTGTTCAGGATTTCCGTATAGGTTGAACAGGTAAAAAGACACTGGAATGGAGACTGCTCCCAGGCAAATCCCTTTGTAGATCACTTTTCTACGGCCATACGTATCGCTCCACTTGCCAGCCCATTGAAAAAAAGGAGCCCCCAGCAGCAAGGCAGCCGCCAAAATCAGCAGGCTGATGTGTTCTTCTATCTTTACAGCGCGCTGCAAAAAATACAAAGTGACAAATTGAGCGGTTTGCATGATGGTGCTTTGGGCTGCATTGCCGCCAAAGATGATCTTCCAGATCAGGGACCAGTTTTTGGAAGTTCCCAAGGCTTCCCTGACCGGGGATGCTGCGATGTTTCCCGTCGCCTGCATCTGGGCAAAGACAGGCGTTTCTTCCATCTTCCTTCTGATCAGGTAAGAAAAAACAACCAGCAAGGCACTGGTCAGAAAAGGGATTCTCCAGCCCCAGCTGTTAAAGTCTTCCACCGACATGGATGATTGCACGCCGAGCACCACCGACAAACACAGCAGCAGGCCAATCGGTACCGTGGCCTGAATGAATCCGGTATAAAACCCTCTCTTGTCGGGCGGCGCATTTTCAGAAACGTAGATAATGGCGCCGGAGTATTCGCCACTCAGTGCAAAACCTTGTGTCAGCCGTAAAATCAAGAGAAAAATAGGCGCAAACCAGCCCACCTGCTGAAAAGTCGGGATCAACCCGATCAAAAAGGTTGCGCCACCCATGAGCAACAAAGACAGCAGAAACGACTTCTTGCGCCCTTTTCGATCGCCCAGGCTGCCGAAAAAAAGTGACCCCAGCGGGCGCACAAAAAAAGAAGATCCAACGATGGCCAGGGTTTCTAAAAAATAGGTGCTTTCGCCACCGGGGAAAAACTGATTGCTCAGGACTTTGGCCAGAATGATGGCCAGATAAAGGTCATACCATTCCAGCAAAGTGCCCGCGGCAGAGGCCAGAATGGCGAGTCTCATGTTTTTTGAATGGTCCAGCATAATAGTTTTAGGATCCGGATAAGGTAGAATCAGGGCCCAAATTCGGATATATCACTGGCGTTTGCAAATGCGGGGGATTTAAAAGGCAGATATTTTTTTGGGGAGGGGTTGGGGTGCTCGTTGGTAACTTTATGCATGATCAAGTGCCGACTGTGGTAATCGGTATCGGTCCCAAATGTGACATCCTGAATATAACGGCCCATACTGACCCACCCGTAACGGTCTAAAGTGACCCACCCGTAACGGAGCAAAGTGACCCACCTTTAGGGTTCGGATTTGATGCAAATTGTGGCTATGTTGTAGTCTTCACCACGAACTTTCTGCCCGACTGGTCGGTGGCCCGTACGTCAAGAATAGTCGCTTTTTCTCCCGCGATCCGAGGGGACTGGTATGGGTGATGTTGACGCTTACAACCCCGCGGTGTCCCCTGCTAACGCCAAAGAGGCGTTTAAAAACGATATAAGCGGAGTTGTTTTTTGATCATTTCCGAATATCTTGCGAGAGGAAATATTATTTGTAACTGGTTAGGTGGCACGCTGTCCGGCCCCAAAAAGGCCCATTTTCAGCCATACTTCGCAGTTTTTTTAACCGGAGCGAGGCTATGGCCTGCA
>CAIZLM010000117.1 GCA_903933805.1 uncultured Bacteroidota bacterium
AAAGCTGTCTTCCATTGCGGCCGACCATCCGCCGAAAATGAAATGGCAAATACATCGTCGTAGTAATAATCGACGATCAGGCGCATGCCATCCCGGAGTACCCCGCGACCGGGAGCGGTGCCGCGCTGGACTTCGCGGTATCGCTCTCCTATGAGCACGGCGCCGCCATCCTGCCGCAATACCAGTTCGCGCAAGGCGCTGTCACCAACCCCTTTTACACCATCCTCAACATCTCTCTGGCGGAGTATGGAGACAAATTTTTCGTCAAAGGCTTCGTAATGCAGTACCTGCAGACGCTTGTCATCTAAGCCCATGCTAAAAAAAAAGGTTCCATTTGCCCTGTTTTTGATCCTGTCTCCCCATAAACCAACACCGGTGAGCCGGTTGTTCTGGTTGTCAATGGCAAATTTTGTGTCCAAGGTGGTGTATTCTTCCAGTGGAACATGCGTGATATCATCCCCAACAGCATTGATGTGGAGTATGTGAAAAGCGTGGTTCTCCAATCGCGCCCGACGGGTATTTTTCTCTGCAATAAAATAGTATTCTCCGGTATTACTCACCACCATGTCAAAGGGATCAGGCTCATACCGGTCCGTCGTTTCCAGATCAATTTCTTTGTCCCACAACACCTGCATTTTATCGAGCCTGAAACATACCAACTCGATACTTTCCCGCACAGCCGTATTGTAAACCACGATACAATTGCGGTCCTCGCTCTTGAGGACTTCTAAAACAGGCGGCGTGAACAGGCGTTCTCCATAATCCTTCAGCGTCATGCTGTCAATTAGGTTGGCCGCGGGATCGTATTTATGCATCCTAAGATACGTATGCCCACGCCGATACAGTTTATACACCACCGAAAAATCGTTTTTACTCGGTATGACAGCAACTACTTGTATCCCCCTTCGATCGAGATCGTTCAGCTGTTTGCTCCACGAAAGGTGCATTTGATTGTCATACGCCTGAATTTCAAAATCCGTTGATTTATCCCTGAACAATAAAATCCGTTCGCGCAAACGACCTATCAACTCATACCCGTAATCGTTTCTGACGCTCAACGGATCTGATACGATGGCCGTCTGACCAACCAAAAAACCAACGTTCAATACAATACCTGTCAGCAGAATAAAGACGCGCCCCATACGTATATTGTGTTTTAATGGTAAACAAGACTTGTTTGGCGGGTAAATGCCACAATGCAGCTGCAATAAACCCTTCCATAAGTCCAAAAATAGGTAGAATTTTGTGCTTATGAAAATTCTAATTGTCAATGGCCCCAATCTTAACCTTTTGGGAAGGCGTGAACCCGACGTTTATGGTACCGTAACTTTTGAAGATTTCTTCTCAACGTTACAAGAATCTTTTGGTACTGTCGAATTGGAGTACTTTCAGAGCAACCATGAAGGACTGTTGCTGGACAAATTACAAGCGGTTGGTTTTTCCGTGGATGGTATTGTATTGAATGCCGGGGCTTTCTCGCACACCTCCATCGCCCTGGCCGATGCCGTGGCTGCCATCTCATCCCCCGTGGTGGAGGTGCACATCAGCAACATTTACGCGCGGGAGCCTTTCCGACGCCACACGTTTATTGCAGCCTGCTGCGTCGGTAGTATTGTTGGGTTGGGATTGGAGGGCTACCGGCTGGCCATACATTTTTTGGTGGAAAAGGCACGCATTTGATCAAGATGCAGGAAACGCTGATCAACATCCACACCCACCACCCAACTGGGCGCCCCGGTTACTTGGAGGTCGAAAATCTTCGATTCGGACAAGAGGAAAGTGGCTTGTCCTCGTTGTGTACTGCCGGATTACACCCGTGGTTTTTGTCGGAAACGACGTTGGAAGTCGGCTTGGACTGGCTTCGCAAACAGGCATCACGCCCGACGGTCATTGCCATTGGTGAAATGGGGCTCGACAAAGCAACCATCACCCCTTGGCCATTGCAAATGGAAACATTTGAACAGGGCGCCAACATGGCGGAGACGTTCCACAAGCCTTTGCTCATCCACTGTGTTCGTGCTTATGCTGACATCATTGCACTAAAAAAAGTCTGGAAACCAGTACAACCCTGGATTTTTCACGGTTTTGACAAAAACAACCAAGTAGCCGACATGCTGTTGAATGCAGGTTGTTTTTTATCTTTTGGCAAAGCGCTGTTGAACGATGCCCAGCGTGCGACCACTGCCTTGTTTCATACTCCTCCCGACCGTTTTTTTCTGGAAACAGACAACGCAGACGTTCCCTTGGAAGAGATTTACGGAAAAGCTGCCGCTGTACGCGCCGTTTCCCTCCAACAATTGGCAACACAGGTGTCGCTCAACGTGCAACATGTTTTTGGATTGGGTACTGCCAATTCAGCAATATAGACCTTTACGGTAACTGGTTGGGTGGCAAGCTGTCTGGCCCAAAAAATGGCCACTTTTTGGTCTCAGACGCGACCACGCTAACCAGTTACCCTTTACGAAAGAAATCGGTTGGTA
Organism: uncultured Bacteroidota bacterium; assembly: GCA_903933805.1. GTDB lineage: Bacteria > Bacteroidota > Bacteroidia > Chitinophagales > Saprospiraceae > M3007. Next base: position 2,481 of record CAIZLM010000117.1, read on the forward strand.
TTACACTCCCTCCGGCCATTCCACGTGGAACACCTTGGCGGGGTATCCTGTAATAATTTCCCCCAATCCATATAATGCATGCCCGACTTTTGCGTTTCGTTTTCCGTAACTGGTTGGGCGATCGCTTCTGAGACCAAAAAGTAGCCACTATTTTGTCTCAGACGCGACCACGCTAACCAGTTACTTCCAAATATTGATCAACATGACTACCCGTTCGCTTATCCTTATCGCCGCATTGTTTGCGCTCAGCCAACCAGCAACAGCCCAGCCATCCCGTAAGATCAAACTGAGTCCCGTTTCCCTCGGCCTGGACCTCCCGGATTCGTACAAACAACGCACGTTTATCAAGGGATTGTCTGGGTTTATGAACAAAATAGACCAATTGGTGGGTACGATGATTCTGGTAGAGGAAAATAAAACCACGGTTCTCACCAGGTTTGTACGCCATGATAAACCGCCCGTGATCACCACTTCTACGTCAGATGTGGTTTACAGCGCTAAAATTGACAATAAGTTTAAGTTCAACGGGGCCTACAGCATCGCCTCTACCAAGGTTGACAAAGATAAAATTTACGAAATAATTGTCACCGATGTGGGTTTTGCTTTTCTCCCGGAAGACTATATTCCTTACCTGGAAATATGCAGGGCCGCGACCAATGTCGCCCCCGAAACCCGCAAAAAAACATACTATGTCCGGTCAGCAAAACTCACGACCGTGTACACCAGGGCCTATCAGAAAATTATGGGCGACTCCGAGGTGAGTGGTGTGGTGTTCAGCGTCGGCGGTGAAGTGTTCAGCAGCAGCGAGCAATTCAAAGTGGACTATGTGGTATCCGTAGATTTGGTCAGCTTGGAAAAATTGTTGTCGCTGCAAAATTGCAATGAGCTGCTGAACAGCGAGGAACTTGCACGCCGGGAAAAAGCAGAAACGGCCCGATTGGCCGCTCAGAAAGCCGATGAGGAGAAAAAAGCCCGGGAAGCCGAACTCGCCAATGCGAAAGCGCAAGTAGATGACCTGAAAAAAACCCTCGGCGAAAGCATCAACCGCAGCGCCGAAATGCAGCGCGACCTTCAGAACGCCCAAGACAAAGAACGCATCGCACTACAACAACTCAACGAAGCCATCAAACAGGCAAACGATATGGCCGATAAGGCTCAGTCCGCTCAACAAAACGCCGAAAATCGTGAAAGTGTGATCCTAACCTTTAAAAACAAGGAAGGCAAAGTGCTGGAAATTAAAAACCTAGAGGAACTGTCGGAAGAGAAACTCCGCGCGCTGGGCTTCGATGTCGAATTACTGAAACGATAAAACGGATTTTTGTCAAAAAAATAGCCGTTTTAAGCGCTTTCGAGCGTTCTGCTGAGACGGAATCTTCCTTTGTAACAGGTTGGGTGGCAAGCTGTCTGGCCCCAAAAGGCCCATGTTCCGACCCACTTCGTCCATTTTTTTGACCGTAAGACTGCCGCCGCCTATAAAAAACCGCTGCGTTTGGAAAAACGACCGCTTTATTGTCTCTGAAGCGACCAGTTCCCTACAGCCTGGCTTCGATAAACGCCAAAATCTCCGCTTCCATCTGTGTTGCACGTTGCAGCATATCCTCGCTGTCAGCAATGACCTTTTCGGCATAAACGGTGTCATCCAGTCCTGCGGTATTTATTTTAACATTTAAGTAGGCCCCGTACACGGCTACTCGGGCACAAAGCGCGCCAACACCGGCATCTGTAATAGAATTCGGGTTGCCCGTTTCAACCATTTGCCTGATCAACGGCAATGATTCCATCGCCAACTGCATCACCCGGAATGGCACTTCAATGGCTTTTTTGGTAGCCGATTGTATGGCAGCTTTTCGAATAGCCTTCTCCGCTACACTGGCTTTTGGCAAGGAGAATGCCGTCATAATCAGGTTGAATGCATCAGTATCTTCGTCCACCGCCCTCAGCAGGGCATCTTTGAGTTTTTGACCGTGCTCCGCTGCATCGGAGAACACCTCCCAGCGATCATCCCAACCGCGCTTGTGGCTGCTCAGGTTGGCCACCATGGTGGCGAGAGACGCGCCCAAGGCGCCCACATAGGCGCTGATGGAACCGCCTCCTGGCGCAGGACGCTCGCTGGCTGTTTCATTGGCAAATGCGACCAAATCTTTGAAAATCAATTTGTTGTTCCGAGCAGGATCTCCCTTTTCGAGGTTGTACTCAATGATTTTTTGTTGCGGATCAAACGGCGTCAATTCGTCAAGTCCCATGGACTTGACCGCAATTTTCAACAATTCCGATTCAGAAACACCAACACTGCGCTGTTGCTTTTTCAAAAAATATCGGCCTGCTTCCAGCATAACCTCCAATGGCACAAGACCCACCAATTCTGAACCGGTAACCCGCATTCCACGGCGATTTGCACTTTCAAGGCACGCTTCAAATGCGCGGTGCAACGGAGTAGCCTTGATATCGGTAATGTTCATGGATATCTGGGCAATACCGTATTCTTCAATATACCAGCCAATGGCTTTTACGCCTTTCAATATGCCCGGTTGACGCTGAGGTTCTCCCTGTGCGTCCTTCATGGGTTTGCCGGTCGTAGGATCGTTCACCACACGACCTTTTTCACGCACATCAAAGGCCACCGAATTGGCACGACGCACGGATGTGGTGTTCAAATTGACATTGTACGCGATCAGAAAATCACGGGCGCCAATGATCGTTGCACCACTTTTTGCGTTGAATTGAGCAGGACCAAAATCAGGGACCCACTCCGGATTGGTAAGTTTTTCAGCCAGACCCTCGTATTCACCGGCGCGGACTACCGCAAGGTTTTTTCGCGCTGGGCGGGTTGCGGCAGCTTCGTACAAATAGGTCGGCAGCCCCAACTCACGGCCCACCCGTTCTCCCAATTGGCGGGCATATTCAGCCGTTTCTTCCATTGTAATTTGAGCAATAGGAATGAGTGGACAAACGTCGGTAGCCCCCATCCGTGGGTGCTCACCCGAATGATTGCGCATATCAATTACTTCACAGGCCATTTTTATGGCCTGAAATGCCGCTTCTACCACCGCAGCAGGCGGCCCAACAAACGTGACCACCGTACGGTTGGTTGCATGGCCAGGATCAACGTCCAAAAGTTTCACGCCTGCTACCGCCTCAATGGCATCCGTGATGCGTTTTATAACGGCCATATCCCGCCCTTCTGAAAAATTGGGGACACATTCAATGAGTTGTTGCATGGTTGATCGCAGTGTAACGGGTTAAACAAACGCAAATATAGAAAAAGCAACCCGCTTCAAAAATAACGCTGTCATCCTTCGCCCTTTTTATGCCCATTGCAACGCCAAGCCACAACCATGATTCCAAAACACCAAAAAAAACGCTGTCATCCTGAGCACTTTTTATGCCCGTTGCATCCCCAAGCCACAACCACAATTCCAAAACACCAAAACAAACGCTGGCATCCTGAGCCC
>CAIZLM010000118.1 GCA_903933805.1 uncultured Bacteroidota bacterium
ACCACGCTAACCAGTTACTTGTTTTTAATAAAATAAAAATTCAATGGCAATGCTCTAATGCACACCATACTGAAATCGATAAATTTGAATGTCTATGAGGCCAAACCAAATGAAACAAACCAAAAAGGTGACCTTTTGCACCACCGGTAATATCCAAACAAAATGGTTGGTTTCAAAAATGTAATAATTGATACAACAGAGACTAAAACAAAATATTCCCAGCCATGACAAAGCGTACTTTTTTGTCCTGAATAAGCCCACAAACGTGCCCAAAAAAGCTATCGAACCAAAAAAACCTGCAACGTTGATGACAACATCGTGGTGCCTCGTGAAGACAAACATGGCTGAAATCATCGAAATTATCCCCGAAAACTGGATGGCTTTGTGGTAAATGGGGTCCGAAACAATGCCCTTCGGCAAATAATACCAAAAAACCGCCAAGCTGATACACAACAACACCATGGCCGTCAGCGCAACCGGCCTCGAAATATTGTAATGACCATTGCGTGCACGGTATTCCAGTAAATCACACCAATAGTTGTTGGCCAAACTAAAGCCATATTCACTTTCATGCGCTTCAGACCCACCCGGATAGTACCAAGCAGCTACAACGTACAAGAGTACAAAAAGACCAATACCCATCAATGGGATCAACCTGAATAAATGGCGATAGGGAACTTGTTTCAAGGAGCTCGACAGGTTGCAGGTCAAAAAACGACCCATATTATTTTTGTAACTGGTTAGGTGACACGCTGTCTGGCCCAAAATGGCGCATTTTTTGTCTCAGACGCGACCACGCTAACCAGTTACTTGTTTTTACTTTCTTGCTTACAAAAACCTTACAAATTTCGACCTTGGAATGTCTAAATGGAATGATATTTGTCAACCATATCAAAGACGCTTGTCAGTACTTGTCGCCCTTAAACAAGTCCGCCGAAAAAAACGTGCTACCTTTACTTCATGGAATTAGATCAAGCACTCCCCCAAATACTCTCCAACCTAGATATTCAGTCGCTGAATGCACTCCAGGAGAAGGCAATACCGGCCATTCAGACACTCCCGAACGTCATTTTACTGGCACCGACTGGATCAGGCAAAACCCTCGCTTTTCTGTTGCCCGTTCTGAGTCAACTGAAAGCGGATACTCCCGGCGTACAGTGCCTTGTCCTGTCACCCACCAGAGAATTGGCCATCCAAATCGAACGTGTCTGGCAGAAAATGGCCACCGGCTTCAAGGTAAATACGTGTTATGGCGGTCATTCGATGCAAATCGAAACCCAAAACCTGAGCCAGCCTCCGGCCATCCTGGTAGGAACCCCTGGCCGAATTGTGGAACACATCAACAGAAAAACATTTGCGTTGGACAGCGTCAGGATGCTCATTCTAGATGAGTTTGACAAATCACTCTCCATGGGCTTTCAGGAACAAATGACGGAGGTAATCAATGGCCTGAGTTTTCTCGAAAAACGCGTGCTGGTATCCGCTACCAACAAGGCCACTATTCCCGCATTTACAGGCATTACCCAGCCCAATATCCTGAATTTTTACAAGGATGCCGAAAAACACACCGATGGTCTGGTCGTAAAAAGGGTGATCTCTCCCGACCGCAACAAAGGTATGACGCTGTTCAAATTGCTCTGTTTTTTGGGCAATGAACAAACCCTCATCTTTTGCAACCAACGCGAAAGCACCGAAATTGCCCGTGACTTCTTGGATGAAATGGGCATACCAAGCGCTTCCTTCCACGGCGGGATGGAACAACCCGACCGAGAGAAAACCCTTGTTCAGTTTCGCAACGGTAGCATCATTTACCTGGTCGCCTCTGACTTGGCAGCCAGGGGCCTGGATATTCCGGAAGTAAAAAATGTCGTCCATTTTGAACTCCCCCTAAAACAAAATGACTTCTTGCACCGCAATGGCCGTACCGCCCGCATGCACTCGGAAGGAACCGCCTACCTCATCCTCCACGAAGACGAATCGCTGCCGGCTTATATGCAGACAGCACCACCATTGCTCGAGCTGCCCCCAACCAACACCCTGCCAGAACGGTCTCCGTGGGTTACCCTCTACATCAGCGGTGGGAAAAAAGACAAACTCAGCAAAATTGATATCGTGGGGTTTCTAGCCAAAAAAGGCAATATCGGAAAAGAGGATATCGGAAAAATTGAACTCATGGACTTCATGTCTTTCGTCGCTGTCAAAAAAGAGGTCGTACGCAACTTGCTGAAGGCCATTCAGACAGAAAAAATGAAGGGAAAGAAGTATAAAATCGTGATCACCAATTAACAAAACTGCGGCCTTCCCCTTCCGCAAGACGAATACACTAATTCTATTCACTATTTAACCATCTCAACATGAAACACCATTATCGCAAGTTGACCTTCGCGCTCATGCCCATCCTTTTCTGTGTGATGATTACAACCTCTGCTTGCCCCGACTGCGCCGACACCTTGGCATTGGCAGATTTGGCCATCAAAGCATTCACAGCGCCTCAAACCATCAACATCGGCCAAGCATTTAATGCCGTAACCGATGTTATCAACAATGAAGAAGGTGGGCAATGCACCACAACAGACATCGCCAACACCACGCAAAATCTGTTGCAGGTTTTCTTTAAAAATGGCAGCGACTGGCAAATGGTGGGGGAAAAAGGCGGTATTCCTCAAGATGCCATAGACCCGGGAAGCCTGCTCAGTTTATTACAAAGCCTGACCATCAACCAGGCCGGAGACTACCGTTTCGACTACTACGACGACGATGCTTTGCTCGTCGATGAACGAGACGAAAACAACAACTATGGTTATTTGTACGGTCGGAATATCGACAAACATACCCAAATACGCGAAACAAACAACTACAAAAGCATTCAGGTAACGGCACTTCCGCTCCCAGATGGCAGCACCAAAATTGAAGGCCGCCCTCAAGTGGAGTTTAAATAAGCAGTAACTGAGACAAAAAAAGATCTTTTTTTGCCATACAACGTGGCTCCAACCAGTTACTAAATACGTTCGTATGAAAAACAATATTTCACTCCTGCTATTGGTGCTTTGCGCCTACACGTACTCTGGCTGTGATCTCCTAGAATCCGACGCAGAACCCGATCTCACTTGGAACGCCTATGACAATATTTTAAACCCCTGTACAGGTTTTACAGAGTACCTCGACACCAGAAACCTGTTCTTTGTCAACAACCTGGGGTTTCCCTTCAATGGCTACCCACAGTCGGTGTTACTCTACTACCGGGAATTTCAAGGTGGCTTTTTTGACTGCCAGGGACTGCCTTGGTACATCGTACCCCCCACCACGATCGTCAGTTACCGTTCCATGACCAACCTGTCTACCAGCGGCCAAACCACCAAAGCGGCCAAAAGCCCCCAAGCGCAGGCTTACACCAAGGTGGTGCGCCCGGATGGCAGTACAGAAAAATACGATGGGCCCATCATCACGTTCAATGATATCCCCGCTGGAAGTGCCCAAACCTTGGAAACACCCATCACCATCACCAGCGAAGGCACTTATTTCAACAGCTATGAAGCCGATCCAGTACAAATACTGACGGAATCGGACGAGAGCAACAACCAGCAATCAGACAATTTTTCGCGCAGCAGCAGCGGTAGCCTCGATGAGGCCAGACCATCTTTCATCATCAGGGTGCCAAGTGAAACTGAATTTTCTGCCATCAAAACACGATTTGCGATTTTTCGAAACGGACAAATAGAGGTGAGAAACTGATGCTTTTATGCAAAGTAGCTGGTTAGGTCGTCGCGTATGAGACAAAATAGTGGCCATTTTTTGCCAGCCGAAGCGGATTTTTACTGGCCGTAGCAGCGCCACGATCAAAAAAATCTGTGCAGTAGGACGGAAAATGGGCCTTGGGGGCCAAGCAGCGTGCCACCCAACCCGTTGCGATCCAAATATTGTGTTCCCAAAGGCCCCTCGACAGGCAATTACCGGCGAGGGGCTTTTCTTTTCAAGGTATAACCAAGGTAAATGCCCACCAGCAAATCGCCACCCAAATAGATGCCTGGCTGACGGAGGATGGAAAAAAACTGTCGTGTGTCAAACTGCTGCGCTGCATCCAGTGGCAGGGCTTGGAGGCTAATTTTTTTGCGGCGCACACCCAAGCCCATAAAAGGCTCCATGGTCCACCTTTTTTTGCTGTCTATATATTGTTGGGTACCAAACTTTACGGATGCGCCCCAGGCAACTACCGCCCTGCGTCGCAGGATCCAGTCCGTGTATTGGCCACCCTGCCGCTCTACCCGGTAATACCGATCGTAGTGAATTTGGTGGTACTTCAAAGCGAGGGAGAGATAGGTGCCTACCCCATCGGTACGTTTAAAATAGTATTTCAGCGCCTGCTTCAACTTATAACCCTTGTAGGTCTCGCCCTTATACCGGGCAAATACCAAAGAATTTGCCACCCAAACAGCGCCCAATTCGAGTCCCCAATGGGTCGAGAGGGGAATATCAACAAATAAATCACCTGTTTGCTGGAAAGGATTGACGTATCCCCACGGGGTCGTTTTGAGTACAACAGGAGATTTTACCTGGGCAAAACCAATCATGGGAAATAAAAAGTAAAAAAAAATTATTTTCATTTGCCGGACAATTTGACCTGCTTTTTTGATGCACTCCGATTGGGATATTAATATGCTATGCTCCATTGGACTTCAACCATCCGGTAATACTCATTCTGGGCTGTTGGGTGAGCAACACCTCGTGCTCCAACTCATTGCTTTTAAAAAACACACACTTGCCGTTGCGCGGCTCTATTACCTGAACATGGTCGCTGTGATAAACGCACAATTCACCCCCGTCTTGCTCTTGCCACTCCGCGTTCAAATACATGATCATCGAAAACGCCCGGCTCTTGTCGTTTCGAAACTGATCGAGGTGTTTTTTGTAAAAACTACCCTTTGCATACAACGCATAATGGAATTCGTAACCGGTGATACCCGTATAGCAGGTACTGTTTAGATGGCGTATAAACCCATCCATCAGTTCAAAAAACAAATTTTCATGCGGATCATCGTGGGCAGGGTCGAGCCAATAAATCACATCACTTCTGACCAACTTATCGTGCAACAACAGCGCATTGTTCCCAATGCCGGCAGCCTGCATTTGTTTGGAAGCATACAATGACATTAATTTACCCTTGAGTTGGGCTGCCAACGAAACACTCAAAAAATGGTCGGCCAAGCCGACTTTGTTTTCGATAAAACTGTCGATAAGGGATTCAAAGATCGTATCCAACAAAAATGGTTAATCGCTACAATGGCGTAAAACCATCTAGAACGGGCAAGGTAGTCTAAAAAATACGGTGGAAATAATATATCAACGCCACTGCAGTTGGAAGTGGTGCCCAATAAGGCGCACTTATGCCGGAATTTTCATCAAATTCAACACCGGTAATTCCTGTACAAACCATGGCTTTTCGCTGGTCTGTACAGGATAATAAGGCGATCAGGAGACTTAAACAGCCAACTTTACCTTGACGGCATTGGGACCTTTTGGACCCATTTCGACCTCGAAGGTAACGCGGTCGTTTTCACGAATGGTATCTGAAATGTTGTTGATATGCACAAAAATACTGTCTTTCGTCTCAGCGTCGGTGATAAACCCGTAGCCTTTTTCGTCGTTAAAGAACTTAACCTGTCCTTTTCTAACAACATCAACTGGTGTGTCGTCTCTGGAAGGTACGCCAATGATCATATCCTCAGCCCTGAACTTTTTCTTTTTAGCAGGATCCGGCGGCGTCGTGGTGAGGAAGCCATTTTCGTCAACGTAGGAAAACATTTCCTCCAATGTTTTCACGCCTCCTTCGGCTTTATCAGCTTTGCGCTGCTCCTTACGCTCCTGTTTTTCTTCCTTTTTTTTTCTGCGATTTTTTTCTTGTTCCTTTTTGTTGAACGAATCTTGCGATCTAGCCATGTTGCTTTTTTAGTTAAAAAATAATCCCCACCCTGAGAGGGAACTACTGGCAAACAGATCTTTCAAAAAGGCCACCTTCAGTTCCCAACACTACGAGAAGCACAAAGTTACCAAATTTTGTCCAAATTTTCAGTTCGATGGTGTATTATATTGGCCCTTTCCCAAACAACCACTCGGCTGACGGAGGAAGGGCCAATCCCAACGTTTTTGAAAGGGCCAAAAACCGCTGATGTTAAACCTTCAAACGCGCTATTTTGCCCTTTTAAGCAACTGTTCGCGCGACAAGGCAATCATTTTACCCACAGGCTGGCCATTCCGATAGGTCATGACCTTCAGGGTAACGTCCCCCTTTGGTATTTGAACAGGACCCGTGTAAAGCACTGAATAGGCATCGGGAAGGGTTTCATTGAGCGTATAATACACGTCTAATCCACTTATTTCTGTGGTGATGGCGGCTGTCAGTGTGTCATTTGTATTGCTACTGGTCACAATTGCATCGTATGCGCTTCGGGCATAATTGCGCGCACCCACATCCGAGCGTTTCATGTGGGCTTCCATGCGGGGAACAAACTTTTCCCAGTCATTGGTCCCCTTGGGACTCCAATAGATATCAGAAATGGCCCAAGCACGGGGAAAACTCATGTATTCAACCTGCCGAATGGTGGTGACTTTTTCTGTCCAGAGATTTGCTTCTCCCCCCAAGATATACTTTGGATCAACACCTTCCGGTAGCGGATCAAAACTGTAGGCTTTTTTCAGGCGCACTTTTTTGTACGATGTTTGATCTGGCTCCACGGCGGGTTCGCCCTGCAAAAGGTCTATGTACACAAAGTCATTGGGTGTCATCACCACGTAATGCCCTTGTTTTGCCGCTTCAATACCACCTTTACTTCCACGCCAGCTCATGACACTGGCTTCCGGTGCGAGGCCACCTTCCAGAATTTCATCCCACCCGATCAATTTTTTACCCTTGGATTTAACGATTTTTTCTACACGTTTGGTGAAATAACTTTGTAATTCTAGGCTGTTTTTTAGCCCCTCCCGCGCCATAAGTGCTTGACAATTGGGATCTTTTTCCCAATAACCGTGGTAACATTCATCGCCCCCGGCATGGATATAGGGAAACGGAAACAATGCTGCAACTTCTCCGAATACCTTGTCCAGAAAGCGATATACGGCTTCGTCAGACGGATTGAGGGTGTTGTCGGTCAGCATGGTGAAGGTGCCATTGTCGTGCCACTCGGCAAAGTTGTGGCCGGGGCTGACTTTCACATTGGGATCCTTGGTACAGCACAGCTCCGGATAAGCGGCTACAGCGGCAGAGCTATGGCCTGGGACATCGATTTCAGGCAGCACCTGGACATTTTTAGCCGCTGCATAGGCGACAATTTCTCGGATGGTTTCTTGGGTATAAAAACCACAGTCTGTGGCAGGTTCATCGGCTTGGGGCGCTTCTCGATCGCCCCATTTTCCATAACGCTGTACTCGACAACCACCCACTTCGGTGAGGCGAGGGTATGATTTTATCTCGATGCGCCATCCTTCATCATCGGTGAGGTGCCAGTGAAACACGTTGTATTTGTGCCGCGCCATATCGTCAATAAAGCGCTTTACATCAGATGCAGAGAAAAAATTGCGACTCACATCGAGCATCATGCCCCGCCAAGCAAAGCGCGGATAGTCCGTGATGCTACAGGCCGGAATACTCCAACGAACGCGCTGAACAGTCGGGCTTTCAATTTCGGCCGGCAATAGTTGCAACAGCGTTTGAACCCCATAAAACAGCCCTGCCGGACGGTTGGCTACAATTTGCACGCTGCCCGATTTCACAGTCAAACGATACCCTTCGTCACCAAGCACGGTGTCACGCCGGGAAAGTAAATTGAGTTGAATCATCCCCATCCGACGTATCACAAAGTGAAATCCTGTCGCCGGTTGCAGATAACCCGCCAACTGCTGGGCAACCTGCTGTGCTTCAGCGGTGTTTCCTCCAATGGTGGTTGCTGCTGTGAGCTTGAACGGTGCGCCACCGGTGTATTGTACCTGAACGGGCTGCGGTATGATGGCCGGAGATTGTGCGAAGGCACCAATGCCCAACAAGCAGAAAGTAACCGCAGAAAGAAATGATTTCACATCCATAGATAGTGCTTATATAATGTAAGACAATATTGAAAAACACAGCAATAAATACGCTGATTTTCAAGGCCGTTCAACACAACAACGATCTAAATGTACTGTAAAAGCATCTTCGACAACCGTGTATTATGGCTAAATTAAAGTCAAATGTACAATAATAAATGGCACAATTCACTATAAACAATAAAATGTAACTGTTTTTGGCAGAATAACACCAATAAAACAGGTGAACGGTGTGCCAGATTGGCTATCCTGTCCAAACCCTGCCACATCAGGATAAGGCCGTGTTGTGGATTTCTTTACAGGGTAAAAAAAACGTGATTGGTTGCACGCTGTCTAACCCAAAAAGCCAACATACTCCTATGCCCACCACAAATAATATCAACATAATGCTGTCTGCGAAAAATTGGGAATGAACACCATTTATGGTACGTAACTGGTTAACGTGGTCGCGTCTGAGACAAAAGAGTAGCCGTTTTTTTCCAGACGAAGCAGATTTTTGCAGGCCGCAGCAGCAACTACGGTCAAAAAGATATGCGAAGTATGGCGGAAAATGGGCCTTTTTGGGCCAGACAGCGTGCCACCTAATCAGTTACTATAGTACAACAACTGCGCGTTACTGTTAAACCATAAAATAAACCAGCGCACCAGCCGCGGCCGTCATGACCAACAGCGCAACGCCGCCAAAAAAATTAGACCAGCGTCCGTTGACAAAGGTGCCCATAATCAGGGGATTATTGGAAATATGCAAGACAAGCGCGATGAGAAAAGGGGCTGTAAGTCCGTACAATATCGCAGCCAGCAACAAGGCATCAATGGGACTAATACCGACATAATCAAACAACAGTCCAAGCAGAAGCGAAAGCGCAATGATGGCATAAAAACCCTTGGCCTCATGAAATTTTTTGTTGAGTCCCTCCTCCCATGAAAATGCTTCCGCGAATATATAGGAGATGGATCCCGCCAGTACCGGAATGGCCAACATACCAGTCCCAATAACACCCAAGGCAAAAAGCCAATAAGCTTGATCGCCCGCCAAGGGACGCAAGGCCATAGCAGCCTCTTGTACTGTGTTGATATCATGCACGCCCTCCCCAAACAGTACCGTTCCTGTTGTTAATATGATGAAATAGAAAACAAGACAGGTCAAAAACATGCCAAAATCAACGTCCTGCCGCATAGCAACAATCAACTTTTTGTCAACCACAACGGTATTCTGGCGTTTGCCGATCTCCTCTACTTCCATGCTCGTCTGCCAAAAAAACAAGTAGGGCGAAATGGTGGTGCCCAATATCGCTACCAAGATGGCAATGTAGTTTTTTTCAAAACGAAAAGTCGGAACAAAGGTGTGCAACAAGACTTGCTTGTAATCAAGGTGGACCAAAAAAGGCACCACGAGGTACAGCAGCAACGACAAACACAGGTATTTGAGGGTAGATGCAAACGGCTTATACGGTAAAAAGACTATACTAACCAACAGCAGGATCGTAAAAAAAACACTCGCCCAATGTGGTTGAATGGACGGGAAAAGCATATTCGTGACGGCGCCCATCGCCTGAATATCAGCCCCGATGTTGAGCACGATTGCCGGAACACTGAACAACATCATGAACATCACAAACGACTTAGAATAGTGTTTTTTCAACACACCTGTCAAGCCGAGACGGGTCACAATGCCAATTCGGGCGCACATTTCCTGGACAGCGACCATCAACGGGTACGACAAAAGCGCCGTCCACAAGGTAGCTAGCCCGTACATGGCGCCTGCTTGGGAATAGGTAGCAATACCCGATGGATCATCGTCACTCGCTCCGGTGATCAGTCCGGGGCCAAGATTTTTCCACAATTTTATTAAAAAATTGGATTTACGCTTCTTTTGTATCACAGAGGTTGTTGTTTTGTAACTGGTTAGGTGGCACGCGCTCTGGCCCAAAAAGGCCACTTTTTTGTCTCAGACGCAACCACCCAACCAATTGCGTTGTTTTTTTTACTGTACGATGCTTGTAACTGGCTACCTAGCCGAAAGGCCTCCATCCATGACCAACGCTGCACCGGTGACATAAGAGGCTTCATCTGACGCCAAAAAGAGCGCGCCCCGGGCAATTTCAACAGGGTCTCCGATTCTGCCCAGTGGGCACATTGCCTTCATCATGTCAGCTCGGAGCGCTACATCCTGCGGCAAAATCGATTCTGTCATGGGCGTCAATATACCACCTGGATGGATGGAATTGACGCGGATGTTGAAAGGTGCAAATTCGATGGCTTGGTCTTTGGTTAGCAGACGCATACCAGCTTTAGAAGCTGAGTACGCGGCGCCATTGCCACCCACGATGCCCGCGATGGAGGATATGTTGACAATAGACCCTGCACCTGAATGTTTCAGATACTTCAGCACGGCTTTTGCACCCAAAAAAGCACTCGTCAGGTTGATACCGATGATTTGGTTCCAGCGGTCTAGTCCGGTGGTCTCGGTGGTTTCAAGTGGTTTGTAAATGCCGGCATTGTTGACCAGAATATCGATTTTACCGTAGCACTCGATGGCTTTTTCGACCACTTTTTGCCAGTCGGATTCGGAGGTTACATCGTGTTGCAAACACTCGATGGTGGCGCCATTTTCGCGCTCTTGCTGCACCCAAGTACTGAGCTTATCAAATTGTATATCTGTTGCCAAAACCTTACCACCTTCCTGAACAAACAATCGGGCAATAGACTCCCCTAAGCCACCTGCGGCTCCGGTCACAATGGCAACTTTATGCTGTAAACGATTCATTTTTTATTTTATTTGTAACTGGTTAGCGTGGTCGCGTCTGAGACAAAAAAGTGACTATTTTTTGTCAGACGGAGTAGGTTTTTGTAGGCCGTAGCAGCGCTACGGTCAAAAAAATATGCGAAGTATGGCGGAAAATAGGCCTTTTTGGGCCAGGC
>CAIZLM010000119.1 GCA_903933805.1 uncultured Bacteroidota bacterium
ATGTGTTGGGACAAGTGGTCACTCAGGTGACACATGGTGGGGAATCTTATGCCAAACTGTCGGTAAATAACTTCCCAGACGGTATGTACACCCTTCGCATTCACTCGGAAAAAGGCCTGGTTCAAAAACAAATCATGGTGAGCAGGTAATACAGATACCCTTCTTGCACGGCCTACCCCATAAAAAACGTGGGTAATGCAACTTGACAATCAACGTTGCGCAGATACTCTGCCACCTTCTCTAATCCGCACCAATTGGCGCCTAATAGATTCATAGGAGGCCGTAACAGTTGCCTCAAAGGTGTTGCCGGTTTTTTTATCCATGATCCAACCTCCAGGAACATGGATCTTCACCTCCGTTATTTTTTCATCAATCTTCTTACCCGTATCCTGCAGTTTCAAACACACTTCTACATGGACAGGGCGATCAAAATAGCGATCCAAGCCATACAATTTATGTTCAATAAAGTTGATCAATCGGGCATCTGGACTGAAATCGGGGGCGTTAAAGGTGATTTGCATCATACCAACACTGGTTTTACTGGTTTTGGAGTCATTCAATTTATGCAATGTGTACGGCGAACCCTTTGTTTTGTTTCAACGATTCCACAACAATTGATATTGGCCAAGTGGACGACAGAACATTGCATGTAAGTTTGAAAGTTTTGAAAAATACCCGCCCTGAATAACTTTTAAACAATAGTTTTACAGGATCAAACAACTTTTAAATAGAATCTTGTAAAATAGTTCGGACTTTAGGCGCGAAAAACAACAACATCATGTCAGACACCCTCACAACTTCCATCCTTTCAACGGAGCAAGAAACATCCATCCTCACGGCATTCGAACGTCAAAAAAAACACCATTGGACGGTGGCGCGCTGCAATGCTGCTGAACGCATCACAAAACTACGCCGCCTTCACGATGCGGTGCTTCAGTATAGAAACGAGATCAAAGAAGCATTGTTGCTCGATCTTGGAAAATGTTCCACAGAAGTAGATGTTTCTGAAGTTGGCGTGGTCAACAGCGAAATAAGACACGCCATTCGACACCTGCGTTCTTGGATGGCGCCCCTACGGGTGGGCACCCCGCTGTTTCTGGTGGGTACGAGCTCTCGGATTCTATACCAACCCAAAGGCGTCTGTCTCATCATATCTCCTTGGAATTATCCCATCAACCTAACGCTCGCACCTTTGGTTTCAGCCATCGCTGCAGGCAATTGCGCCATACTCAAGCCTTCTGAATACACCCCGAACTGCGCAACGTTGTTGAAAAAAATCGTGGCAACATGCTTCCCCCCTGAAGAAGTGTCGGTGATAGAAGGAGATGCCTCGGTGGCACAGCGCTTACTCTCATTGCCTTTCAACCATATTTTTTTTACGGGCAGTCCCGCCGTGGGCCAAATGGTGATGCGTGCTGCGGCTACCCACCTGGCTTCCGTCACCTTGGAATTGGGCGGAAAAAGCCCGGTTGTCGTCGATGAAAGCGCAAACATTGACCATGCCGCTGCGAAAATAATCTGGCTCAAATGCATGAACGCCGGACAGATCTGTATTGCACCAGATTATGTGTTGGTACACGAAAGCGTGCACGATCAATTGGTGCAGTCCATGGCCGAAAAAATCAAGGAATTCTATGGAGACCGTGCAGATACCCGACGTAAATCGGCCGACTACTGTAAAATCGTGCATGAGCGCCACGTAACCCGCATAAGCACGCTGTTGGAAGATGCTGTATCACGGGGGGCAAACGTCGTGATCGGTGGCAGCGTTGTGCCAGCAGAGCGATTTATTGAACCGACCATTCTCACCCAAATTCCGGAATCCGCCGCTATTTGGGATGAGGAGATTTTTGGTCCAATCATGCCGGTCAGACCTTATAAAAGCCTGGTCGAAGCGATTGACTATATCAACAGCAAACCACGTCCGTTGGCCCTGTATATTTTCAGCAGCAGTAAAAGTGCCGTTGAAAATATACATGCCGAAACCCGCGCAGGAGGAGGCAGTGTGAACGATTGTGGCATCCACTTTTATCACCCAAGTTTGCCATTTGGTGGCGTCAACAACAGCGGAAGCGGAAGCTGTCATGGCAAAGCAGGCTTTCTGGACTTTTCTAACCAGCGGGGCATAACGTACCAGAACCGTATATTTCCAACCACCAATATGTTTCTCCCGCCGTACGGCAAAAGCCGCGCCGTAAAGTGGCTCTTGGAGTGTGTCGTAAAATGGTTTTAACTGGCTTGGGGCTCAGAAAAGGGATCGTTTTTGACCCTACAAAGAAATCCCCAACATGCGCTTATCTTTGCCCCCGTTGTTGCCAAACACCCTGCACCACGGCAGTGTAGTTATGGCACCAAAAAAATATTTATTATGAAAAGAACCCTGTTTCTAGCAGCACTTTTCCTCGTGCTGGGCGGCAGCGCTTGGTATGTATTCGTTCAAAAAAAGCTTCAAAAAGGCACCCATATTTCCTGGGATATGGACTTCGCCGTGCGCAACACCGATGAAATTGGCAAAATATTCATCGCCAACCGAAAGGGCGAAACGGCAACCCTCGAACGCAACGGGGGGAACTGGCGCTACAATGGCAAATATCCTGCCCGTAAAACCGCCGTGAACGTACTGCTCGAAACCATCAGCAAATTGAATGTTCAGTACATTCCGCCAGATATTTCTACGCCCTCCATGGTCAAAGAAATTGCAGCAGAAGGCATAAAGGTTGAAATATACGACCTACAGGGAAAACCCATGAAAACCTATTACATCGGTGGTGTCACGAACGATGAAAACGGCACGATCATGATCATGGAAGGATCAGAACATCCCTACGTGATGCACATTCCATCATTCATCGGATCCTTGCGGGTGCGGTATCTTTTGGGGGATGAGGCTTGGCGCGATCGCACCGTATTCAATGAAAAACCAGAAGATATTCAGGAAATCAGGGTCGAATACCCACAACGCAAAAGCGAATCGTTTCTGTTGGAAAAAACAGCCGCGGCAACCTACACAGTAAAACCCTTGTTTTCCACAACCCCTGCCAGTAAACTGCCCCTGCGAAAAGGCGTAGTGGAAGGCTATTTGCTTCAATTTGAATCCCTCGGGGCCGAAGCCTTTGAAACAACCAACCCATTCCGCGACTCTGTAGCCCAATTGGTGCCTTTTGTTGTCTTCGCCGTGAAAAAAACCGACGGATCAACCAAACAGGTCCGGTTCTGGCCGACAGAAACATCGTACAACCCTACCACCGGCGCACCCTTTATACACCGCTATTTCGCAGAAGTTGATCAGGAAACATTCATGCTCACCCAAGACCGGGTGTTTGCGCCAATATTCCGCGGATACTCTTTCTTCTACGCAGACCCAACTCACTCTTCCCGGTGAAATGCCGGCACAATGCCAGCCCTTCTGGCAGGCAACAAGGAAGCCATGAATCCAATGCCCAAAACAGTCAGTACAATGGGTATAAAGTCAGTCGCCCGCATGGCAATGGGGTAACTATCTACTAAAAAGCCTTGGGGAATGGTTACAATGCCCCAAGTTTTTTGAATAATATAGATGGCTATCGCCAATAAAATGCCGATACCCAGACCCAAAACAGTTAACAATAGACCTTCAAAAAGAAAAATACGGCGAATTGTACCATCATCGGCGCCCATACTTTTGAGCACTGCAATGTCTTTTTGTTTGTCCAAAACAATCATCCACAGTGCGCCAACGGTGTTGAACGCCATTAACAGCAGCATGAGGCTGGTGATGGCAAACCCCATCCACTTCTCCAGTTGCATGACCTTAAAAAAAGCCTCATTCTGCTCATAATGGTCTTTCAATACAAAACCCTCCCCCAACAACCCCTGCACTTGCGCTTTCACCTGTGTCACTTCCGCTGTTGAGCGGCACTTGATTTCCAAAGCCGACACGGTATGGGGCGTGGCATCAAGCAACTCCCGCATGAAATCAAGGTTGGTTAGGATGTATTGATTGTCGTATTCTTGCTGAATGGCGAAGGTGCCAACCGGATACACCAAACGGGTCTTGAAGGGCTTGTCGAGTGCCCCAGCCTGCTGTTCAGGCATATAAATGGTGATGGAGGCCAGGGGGTTGTTGACATTTACGGTCAATTTGTTGCGCAATCCCGCGCCTACAACAGCACAATTGCGATCCGCTGTTTTGAGCTGATACGCTCCTTCCATAATAATGGTGTCGGAATCTATGCCTGTCACACGGGCAAAAAGACTATCCACCCCTTTCAGCGCGCCAAAATCTTGGGAACCCTCGTACTCGAAAAAAGCAATTTCTTCCAGGGTTTCGCTCACCACCGCAACCCCCGGCAAAGCCCGAATTTGCACCAAGACCAAACTGTCTATCTCAAAGGTTTTTCCCTTGGCAGGCGTGACCTTCAATTCAGGGTTAAAATGGCCAAACAACCCGGACAACAGGTCTTCGAAACCATTGAAAACAGACAACACCAATATGAGCGCTGCTGTACCTATGGCCATCCCAAGCACCGAAATTCCGGTGATGATGTTGATGGCATTGGTACTGCGCTTGGCAAATAAATAACGACGGGCAATAAGCAGTGGAAAGTTCACGATACGAAGGTACGGCAGAATAAACAACGTGCGAAATACTTGGCCGGATCATTGGGCCGACTCTACCCGATACCCTGCTTTTCGCAACAGGGCAATCACCCCGCCACTGCCTCCAAGGTGGCCAGCGCCAACAGCAAAAACAGTTGGTTGCTCACGCATCATCCGGCCCATGGGCGCAATCCAATTTCGGTTGCGATTTTTGAGCAATATTTCTTCATATGCAGCCATCCCATCGCCATCCTCTTCGATCATGGACTGCATCGCGGCAATGTCCTGATCCCGATAGAGTTGGAGTAATTGTTCGAGTTGCCCGCCACCACTTGCAGGGTCTAATGCGCTGCTGCGCAGCCCATCTACCAGCATTTTGGCCTGTACCTGGTACGGAATACTATCAAAAATAGACATTTGATAGCTCGTCGTTTCCAATCCGGCCGTTTCCAGTTTCCGGTTGCGTGCACTGCGATACAACTCCATTTCTATGGATGTCATAGCACCGTTGTCGGTGGCACTACCACCCTCATCGCCGGAAAACAAGGTGCTCAAAAACAAGGGTTTCATACGCTCCATAATCCCACCAGACAGCCCTTTTTCGGCCATTTTCTCTTTCACCAGTTGATAATCCTCTGGGGAGAGATAATCTTTAATGGTTTTTCCAGCAGGCATAAAAGCCTTGGTCATCAGGCTCATTTGCGTGCGCATATTGGTGAGCTCCTTCATGTCAATTTCAAAGGTCACACACTTTGAATGGTCGAGTGCCTCTCGAACAGCATCGGGCATTTCATAGTCCTTCTTGGGAATCAGGTGGATGGTACCATAGAGAAACGATGCCTTTTTTAATCCATTGCCACTGATTTTCCAAACCACCGATTTCTCCGTCGGAACCAAGGCCTGTGGGGAATATACTGCCGCCGCTTTCTGTGACGATTGGCAACCGAAGAGCCAAGCAATTGGCAGCAAAAGCAAGATGTTTTTCATGGTAGAAACAGATTCGTTTTGTGTGAATGTCGGAAATTATAGTCCACTTTTATGGGTTTAAATAAATCCACCTCAAAAAACCCTTGAAGCAACCTATTTTTACCCGATAAAATTAGTGCCGCCGACGATAAAGCGGCTTTTTACACCTTTTCTTGTTTTTATAGACCAATCGGCCATGTTTACGCGCTACTTACGACCATTTTTATACGCCCTCCTCTCGTTTCTATCCCTCCACCCGCTGCTCGCACAAAAACAAATTACACTAGAAGACATTTGGCAGCGCAGTACGTTCAATACCAAAGGTGTTCCAGGATTTAATTTTCAGAACGATGGCGTGCACTACACGCGACTCGAAGGAACGAATATTATACAATACGATCTGCGCACGGGCGACCAATCCGGTGTTATTTTCGACGCGACAGCCTTTACAACCGACTCTTCCGGTTGGAAAGGTGACTTTGATGGCTACTCTTTCAGCAGCGATGAAAGCAAAATACTGCTGACCAGCGAAACTGTTCCTATATACCGCTGGAGCGCCGAGTCTGCGTACGCTGTGGTGGATCGTGAAACAAAAAAAATTACCATGTTGTTTCAAGGCGCCAAACAACGCTGCGCTGCTTTTTCACCCGATGCCTCGAAAGTAGCCTTCGTGTCCAACAATGACCTTTACTACAAGGACCTAATTTCCGGCAATACAACCCGCATCACAACCGATGGCAAACACAACGAGATCATCAACGGCACCTCCGATTGGGTATATGAAGAGGAATTTAAACTTGTTCGTGCTTTTGAGTGGAGCCCCGACGGAAATAGCCTCGCTTTTATCCGATTCGACGAAAGCGAGGTACCCGAAATGACCATGGAGATGTTCCGCGGAGCGTCTTACCCTGAAAACGTTACTTTCAAGTACCCGAAAGTCGGGGAGAAAAATGCCGTGGCAACTGCCCATATTTTTAACCTCGCCAGTGGCACAACACTGCCGGTGATCATCCCCGATCGCTTGGCCTCAAACGGCCGCTTTGACGACTATCTCCCGCGCCTCAAATGGACTCCCGCAGGCAAGTT
Organism: uncultured Bacteroidota bacterium; assembly: GCA_903933805.1. Classification (GTDB taxonomy): domain Bacteria; phylum Bacteroidota; class Bacteroidia; order Chitinophagales; family Saprospiraceae; genus M3007. The sequence goes on from CAIZLM010000119.1 coordinate 6,631, forward strand.
ATGCCTCACTTGGATGAACCGACACCAAAACACGGAGCGCCTGTGGCTCGCCGCGCCAACAACAGGCGACTGCACGCTGCTCTTGGAAGAAAACAATCAATATTATATTGATTTACAAGACATTACGTTTTTGTCGGACGGATCAGGTTGTATCATTCAAAGTGAAAAAAATGGCTTCAACCATTTGTATAAGTACGACATGAAAGGCCGACAAATTGCCGCGCTCACCAATGGAAATTGGGATGTAACCAACTTTTACGGCGTGGATGAGAAAAATGGACTCGTGTATTTTCAGGCAGCCACAGAAAACCCCATGCAACGTGAAGTGTATTCTACAACTCTAAACGGAAAAAAGGAACAAAAAATCAGCAGCATGAAGGGAACGAATAACGCCCAGTTCAGCAGCACTTTCGACTATTTTGTAAATACCTTTTCCACCCTTAACACGCCACCCCAATTCACGGTTTTCAGCAGAAAAGGCAAACAAGTGCGTGTACTTGAGCAAAATAACCTAGTGCGCGGTCAGCTAGCGGAATACGGCAACATACCCGCAGAATTTTTTCAATTCAAAACATCGGAAGCGGTAGCACTGAACGGCTGGATGATCAAGCCTACTGCGCCAGAATACAAAAACCAAAAACTTCCCGTGCTCATGTTCGTGTACGGAGGCCCCGGAAGTCAGCAAGTCACCGACGCTTGGAAGGGCGCCAATTACTGGTGGTTTGAAATGCTGGCACAACAAGGCTATGTTGTAGCGTGTGTGGACAACCGTGGTACCGGCGCCCGTGGCGAAACGTTCAAAAAAATGACCTACAAACAATTGGGCCACTACGAGGTGATAGACCAAATAGAAACAGCCAAATACCTCCGTACCCTGCCGTTCGTAGACACCGCTAAAATCGGTATTTTCGGATGGAGCTACGGTGGCTACATGGCGAGCAATTGTATTCTCAAGGGGAAAGAGTTTTTCAAAGCCGCCATCGCAGTTGCCCCCGTCACCAATTGGAAATGGTACGACTCCGTGTACACAGAGCGCTATATGCAAACCCACGCGGAGAACGAAACCGGGTACGAAGACAATTCCCCCGTCAATTTTACCAATCAACTGGAAGGAAGCTACCTCCTCGTACATGGCCTTGCCGACGACAATGTCCACTTCCAACACACCGCTGAAATGGCCAAAGAACTGATCGCCAACAACAAGCAATTCGACTCGATGGTGTATCCCAACCGAAACCACGGCATCACAGGCGACAACGCACGGCTACACTTGTACACCTTGATGACGACATTTTTGAAAGAAAAACTTCCGGTCAACGAAATATTAACCACAAAACGACCCTGAATTTAACAACTGGGCTGGCAACTGAGACAAAAAAGCGGCAAATACCCGCCTCACTTGTTTATTCGCCGGAACGCTGCCAAAGCCCACCTGATTTGATCAAAGGAGAAGCGCCCCTCAAAATGATCAAAAAGAGGCCGCATTTGGTAGGGTTCCTCAAACAGGGGCAATGCACCCTGAATAAAATCACAGTCTTCCGGTGAGACCCACTGCCCAATATCGACCATTTCACCGCGTTCATACATCGATGCCAGGTGGCTCATGACTGTAAACGGACTTATTTCCCGAATTTTTGCGATTTCCTCAACCGGTTGTCCGTTTTTGAACATTTCCCACGACTGCAGTTGGGTGCTGCCCGTCACACGCTGGCCATTGCTTGTTTTTTCCAACACAAAGCGGCGAATTGAGCCAATAAAGGCATCTCCGTAAAGTTGTAATTTGCGCTCTCCTACCCCACTGACTTCCATCATCTCCTGATCGCTGAGCGGCCTTTTTTCAGCCATTATCTGGAGGGTCGCATCGCTGAAAATAAGGTATGGCGGCATACCTTGCTGTTGGGCCACCTGTTTGCGCAATGCAACAAGTTGCTCGAACAGCGATTCTTTCAGCAATTGCGCCTTGGTTTTTTCGGTAAAACGCGGCAGACGCTCTTCCGGGACTGCTTTTGGTTGCGGCATTGCCAACAACACCTTCTTGCCCTCAAAAAGCACTTTCTTGCCCTCCTCGGTCACGCGCAAGCGATGGCGGTCATCATAGGCAATTTCAATGAGCCCAATGTGGATCATTTGCAACAGAAAGAACATCCAATCGTCAAAACTGTACTCTTTCCCTGCACCATAGGTTTTGATTTCATGAAATTTTTGATCGAAAATTTCGCGGCGACTGCTGCCGCGTAAAATATCAACCAGCAAGTTCATCCCCACTTTTTCCTGAACCCTGCTGATGGCCGAAAGCGCCTTCTGTGCAGCCACAGATCCATCAAACTGGCGGGGCGGGTTTTGACACACATCACAATTGCCACAAGTGCGGTCGTAGGTTTCACCAAAATAATTCAGGACGGTCTTGCGCCGACAAACCAACGCTTCAGCAAATTGAAACATCCGCTCCAACTTGGCAATTTTCAGGGCTTTCTGCTCCGGACTAGCATCCCCCTGATCAAACATTTCGCGGTAAGATGTTACATCGGCATAGCTGAAAAACAACAAGGCTGCGGCCGGCAATCCATCCCGGCCTGCACGGCCAATCTCTTGGTAATATCCCTCCAAGTTGCGGGGCAAATTGTAATGCACCACAAATCGAACATTGCTTTTATCAATGCCCATCCCAAATGCAATGGTGGCACAAATAATGGGCGTTCGGTCATTGATAAAATCCTCTTGCGTTTTGCTCCGCAGCGCTGCTGGCACCTCCGCATGGTAATGGGCCGCCGGAAAACCCTTCAGGGTGAGCTTTTGGGCAAGATCCTCACAACTCTTTCTAGACAAACAGTATATGATGCCCGACTGATTGGGACGCTCTTTCAAAAACGCTATAATCTGCTCGTAACGGCGCTGACCCGGTTTAACGGTAAGACTTATGTTGGGACGATCAAACGACGCAATGTAGATGGCCGGATCCTGCAGCTGTAGCTGATTGACGATGTCTTTGCGCGTGAGTTTATCGGCCGTGGCAGTAAGGGCTATAAGGGGCACTCCCGGAAATTGCTCCTTTAGAAATTTCAACTGCGTGTACTCGGGCCTGAAATCATGCCCCCAGGCAGAGATACAGTGCGCCTCATCAATGGCAAAAAGGCTGATTTTTAAACGCTTTAACAGCGATTGAAAGCCGTGTGACACCAGTTTCTCCGGACTTACGTACAATATTTTGATATAGCCATTCTCAGCAGCTTCTTCCACCTGTCGCAGCGCCAGGGCACTGAGGGAACTGTTGATGAATGCCGCAGAAATTCCGTTGGCAATGAGCCCTTCCACCTGGTCTTTCATCAAGGCGATCAGGGGGCTTACCACGATGGCTGTTCCCTCCAAGGTTACTGCCGGAATTTGAAAGCAAATACTTTTCCCTCCCCCAGTGGGCATCAATACAAGCGCATCGCGGCAATCGTACACCGTCTGTACAATATCGGCTTGAAGGGGGCGAAATGCGTCGTAACCAAAAAATTTCTTGAGCGATTGTGTGGCAAGCTGAAGGTTCATCGTTGTGTTTGAAGCGTGAATGGTGGATGATTGGGGATAGACTGTTGCTTTTTCGGTGTAACAGGTTAAGTGGTTGCGTCTGGCCCAAAAAAGTGGCTTTTTTGGGCCAGACAGCGTGACACCCAACCGATTACTACAAATATACACAAAAAAATGAGACCGATCAATCCCATACAGCGAATAATAAAAAATTGTAACTGGTTAGCGTGGTCGCGTCTGAGACAAAAAAGTGACCATTTTTTGCCAGACGAAGCGGATTTTTGTAGGCCGTAGCAGCGGCTTCGGTCAAAAAAATATGCGAAGTATGGCGGAAAATGGGCCTTTTTGGGCCAGAAAGCGTGCCACCTAACCAGTTACAATTTATGAAGCTGGTTAGGTGGCGCAATGTCTGGCAAAAAGTAGTCTTTTTTTTGTCTCACACGCGACTACCCAACCAGTTACCTTGGCTTTACTATATTTACACCGCTTCTTTTATGACACAGAACATCCATCAAACGAGGATGTTTTGTCTAGGAAGGTGTAAATGTCCGCTCAAACAAGATCCTACTGTACTTTTCTCCTTGCTATTCAACCCAAAAGACATGATTATTACGACCAACTTGGTTGACCTACACAACCGCCGCATATACCCCGCCAAGGTTACCGTTGAAAACGGCGTCATCACCGATATTCAAGCGACAGACCAATTGCCGGACAACGCGGGCTATCTTCTTCCGGGCTTCGTGGACGCACATGTACACATCGAGAGCAGCATGTTGCCACCCAGTGAATTTGCCCGCATGGCGGTGGTACATGGCACCGTGGCCACGGTTTCTGATCCGCATGAAATTGCCAATGTGCTCGGTAAAGAAGGCATCACATTCATGCTCGAAGACGCCAAGCGCGTACCCTTCAAATTTTGTTTCGGCGCGCCCTCTTGTGTTCCAGCAACAGCTTTCGAAACAGCCGGCGCCACCCTTGACGCCGTCGAGGTGGAAGCACTGCTCCAAAACCCGGCCATTGGCTACCTATCAGAGATGATGAATTTCCCGGGGGTACTGCAGGGCGACGTCGAAGTGTTGGCAAAAATCGCTGCTGCCAAACGCCTGGGCAAGCCTGTGGACGGGCACGCGCCCGGACTACGCGGTACCGATGCACAGCGCTATTTTGCTGCCGGTATCACCACCGACCATGAATGCTACTCCTACCAAGAGGGGTTGGAAAAAGCACAAATGGGCGTCAAAATACTCATCAGGGAGGGCAGCGCCGCTCGAAACTTTGAAGCATTGTGGCCACTGCTGAATGATTTTCCAACACAAATAATGTTTTGTAGCGACGACAAACACCCGGATGACCTGGTACGTGGACATATCAACCGCCTCGCGGCACGCGCCATCGCCAACGGGTGTAACCTGTTCGATACCCTCCTTGCAGCTTGTGTGCATCCGGCGGAACATTACAAACTGCCCGTGGGGCAACTTCGAATGGGCGATCCCGCAGATTTTGTTTTGGTAGAAGACCTGGTTGATTTTCGTGTATTGGGCACTTGGATAGATGGCCAAAAAGTAGCTGAAAATGGTCTGACTCTTTTGCCAAAGCTACGCACGGGCGCTCCCAATCATTTTTTGGCCAACCCGAAAGAAATCGCAGATTTTCAAGGTTTGAATGCGTCCAACACTGCCAAAATTCGCGTTATTCGGGTTTTTGATGGCGAAATTGTTACCGGCGAAGAGGAAGATTCCCTGGCGTCGATGCCGGACGGACGGTGCGGACCGGATATAAAAAAAGATCTGCTGTACCTCACCGTGGTGAACCGCTACCAGCCAGCCGTAAAGCCCGCCATCGGTATTGTTCGCGGATTTGGGTTGACGGGTGGCGCCATTGCCAGCAGTGTAGCACACGATTCGCACAACATCGTCGCCGTTGGTACCAGCGAAGCAGCCCTGACAACTGCCGTGAACGCCGTCATAGCAGCAAAAGGAGGAATTAGCGCCACAGACGGACAAGGAAACACCCGTTTTATTCCCCTGCCGATCGCAGGACTCATGAGCCAGTCCGATGGATGGGAGCTCGCGGAAACGTATGCAACACTCGACAATTGGGTAAAATCAGAGCTCGGATGTCTGCTCCGCGCACCATTTATGTCGTTGTCCTTTCTTGCCCTGCCCGTCATCCCAGCCCTTAAAATGACCGATTTAGGCCTGTTTGATGTTACCACATTTGACTTTGTGTCGGTTGAAAAGCAATAAATCCACGAAACAAATATGGTGGATTTCTGCCCGCGCGAAGAAATCCCAAACGGGCTCAAAAACCTGATACGCCGGAAGACACGGTGTTTCGTAACTTTACGTCGAAAAATTGGTTAAAGTTACCGGTGGTAGTTATACCCACCCCAAGAATGGCACTAACCAGTCACCAGAACGACAGACGGATTGGAATTAAAAGGCAAATTATGGTGTGGAATCGCGGGCATGATCGCCTTCGACTTGATGAACATCCCGTTGGGCGGGCTGGTAGGTTTCTTTGTGGGGTCGCTTGTGGGTCATTATTGGATCGACATGCCAAAGGAAAAAACAGATACAGATGGCGCCTTCCGTAACTATCAAAAAAGGAAAGGCGAATTTCTTTTTCATGTTTTTCGTTTGTGTGCCAAGATGGCCAAATCGGATGGCTCCATTTCACAGCGGGAAGTGTTACACATGGAAAACCTGATGCGCAACCATTTTCGGATGAGCGACCGCGCACGCACCCAAGCCATCGGCGTTTGGACACAATCCAAAAATTCAGACGACTCCTTTGACGACTATGCACAGGCTTTTTACCGCGATTTTGGCCGGGAGCGACACCAGGTACTGAATATGCTTGACTTGCTGTTTGCCACAGCTGCGGCAGATGGACAATTACACCCCTGGGAAGAAGCATTGCTGCTCCGGGCTGCCGGTATTTTTCACATCGGCCGGATGCAATACGAGCGAATCAAAAGCCGCTATTTTATGACAAGTCAGCAACAGCAACAAGGCCGTTGGTCTCCACTTGATCCACACTATACCTTGCTTGGCGCCAGCCCCACCGATTCAGCAGAGCAGCTCAAGAAAAAATACCGCGCCCTTGCCATGAAATGGCACCCCGATAAGATGATTGCCGACGGCGCATCACCAGAGGCCATCCGACACGCCAAAGAAAAGTTTCAGCAAATCAACGATGCCTACCAAAGGATTACGGAGGCCAGAAAATGATAAAAAAACGCTATTTTATAACGCTTTCTTATCGCGGATCGCGGTACCATGGTTGGCAAATCCAGCCCAATGCCGTTTCTGTACAGGCTACCTTGGAGGGGGCAATCGCCACCATTCTCCGGCAAAATATTGCCCTGACAGGTTGCGGACGCACCGATACTGGCGTACATGCAGGCTATTATGTGGCACACTTTGATGCCGAAGGCGATCTACCAATCCGCTTCTTGAATGGCCTCAACAGCCTATTGCCCGAGGACATCGCCGTGTACAGCATACAGGCGGTGAGCCCGGAAGCACATGCCCGTTTTGATGCTTATGAGCGGAGCTACGCCTACCATCTTTCCTTTCGAAAAGATCCGTTTTTGACGGATACCGCCTGGTTTTATCCGCAATTTAGCCGCCTG
>CAIZLM010000120.1 GCA_903933805.1 uncultured Bacteroidota bacterium
CAAAATATTTTAATTAGAGTTTTTTTTAAATGCTGATTACTGGTTAAAAAAAAGTTATTTCCTAGTGCCGCGCCATTCACAGCACACGGCACTAGCAACAATCATGGTTGTTGGAGTACCTTATTACGGGCCTTGCTCACATTAATTCAGGGTAACTGGTTCTTTTGTCGCGTATGAGACAAAAAAGTGGCCACCTAACCACTTACTCAAAAAAAATTATTTTTCAAGGAATTCTAACGATATTTGTGGGCGATACAGCGTGATATAATCAAATTGAGGAACAACAGGCAGTGTTTCTTCCGATTCCCCCAAATAAAAGGGGGCAAGGATATCCTTTTTGAACGGTACACTACTTAGATCATCTTTTCTTATGTTTATAAATACTAGGCCCCCGAAAGAAACAATTCGGGATGCTAAAAACACCAAATCTTCTTCCAATCAGCCCGCTACTGACCTTGGATTGGTGCAATTTAAGGACAATCGAGTAGAAGCTTCAAAACAGCAAGATCAGCAAACTATCGCAAATAATAGTCCCAAAACCGTACAGTTAATGGCCATCCAGATGCTGGTAGACCGTGCAACCACTGGAAATCATCCAACACAACTAAAAAAATCGGATGCCACCGCTCCCAACACTACCGGCTTACCCGACAACTTAAAAGCAGGCGTAGAAAGCCTTTCAGGTATGTCCATGGATGGCGTAAACGTACATTATAATTCAGAACAACCCGCACAACTCAATGCCCTCGCCTATGCGCAAGGAACTGATATTCATGTAGGCCCTGGACAAGAACAGCACCTTCCCCACGAAGCCTGGCACGTCGTACAGCAGGCACAAGGCAGGGTTAAACCTACTACGCAGTTGAAAGAGGGTGTTCCAGTAAACGACGATATCGGTCTTGAAGCCGAAGCCGATGCCATGGGTAAAAAGGCTCTTAAAGTGCCTATTGTAACCGAAGATAAACTTTGATGAATTCACAACTGGGTAGGTGGTCGGGTCTGCTAAGTCAAAAAGTGACCATTTTTTTTCTAAGACTAGACCAATTAATCAGTTGCGAATGTCATGCCAGCAGGGCATTGTCAAGCCGGTACCGCTTTCTTATACTGGCCCTTACTCTTCCGGATATTCGCCGCTACAACTTTGTATTCAGGACACATCGCTTCTGTATCATGTACAGATGACGTGATGTTGTTGATCAGCATTTCAGGGAAGTGGAACGTAGTACTCAATATTCCTGGCTTCACGTCTTCCGATAACCGTGCTTTGATGTCCACCTTACCACGAGCCGATTCCACACATACCATATCACCCTCTACAATACCATGTTTGCCAGCGTCAACCGGATTGATCAGCAGTACATCCTCCCGCAAGATTTGTACATTGCGGGTACGCCTGGTCATGGCACCACAGTTATAGTGCTCCAATTCCCGGTTGGTGGTGATGATATAAGGATATTCCTTTCCATGTTGCAACAACTCCTGTGATTCAATAAAATCTGTCCCAATAAACTTGCCTTTTCCGCGTTTGAAGGTCTCCGTGTGCAGAATTTCAGTTCCCATACCATCAGGGCTGACTGGCCATTGTTTGCCGTTGTTTCCGAGTTGATCCCAGCGAACTCCGGCAAAAAAAGGCACTATTTGAGCAATTTCCTGCAACAAAGTGTCCGGATTATAGTCTGCTTGGGGGTATCCCATGCGGTTCATGATGTCCACAATAATTTGTCCGTCACTTTTTCCGGCGATGGGCTCCACCACCTTGTTTACCCGTTGAATTCTGCGTTCACCGTTGGTAAACGTGCCACTTTTTTCAAGGAACGAAGCCCCCGGCAACACTACATCGGCCAGTTTGGCAGTTTCCGTCATAAACAGTTCTTGAACAACCAGCAACTCTAGTTTTCCCAGTGCGCTCACCACATGGTGGGTGTTCGGGTCTGTTTGAGCCATGTCTTCCCCAATAACCCACAATGCCTTGAGCCTGTTGTCGATGGCAGCATCGTACATCTGTGGAATTTTATATCCAATGTTAAGTGGCAATTTGGCATGGTAAAATTGTTCATAGTGCGCGTGAACATCCGGCTGGGTAATATCAAGATACCCGGCACCCTGATGCGGCTGGCATCCCATGTCTGCAGCGCCCTGTACGTTGTTTTGGCCGCGCAAGGGGTTCACCCCTACCCCACGCCTTCCCACATTACCGGTGATCATGGCAAGATCCGCGATAAGCATGACAGAATAGGTGCCATAAGAATGTTCGGTAACGCCCAGTCCGTGAAATGACATCGCGTTGCCAGCAGTGGCATAATCGATGGCTGCAGCCCGTACCTGTTGTCGATCTACGCCAGAAACACGTTCCAGTTCAGCGATGTTCAAAGACATCACCTGCTGTTTAAATGCCGCATACCCTTCTGTGCGCGCGTCAATAAATTGCTGATCTTCCAGCCCTTCCTCCATGATATAATACAACATCATGTTGAGTACTGCGACATTGGTACCGGGGCGCAATTGCAAGTGGTGGTTGGCGTAGCGTGCAAGTTCTGTCTTGCGTGGATCAAGCACAATAAGGGTCTTGCCCTTCATTGCCCTTTGCTTAATCTTTGCACCCGTTACAGGATGTGCGGCACTGGGGTTGGCCCCTATAACCATGATACAATCCGTGTACTGCAAGTCAATGATGGAATTGGTTGCAGCGCCTGTTCCAAAAGTACGCTGCATACCCAAGGCGGTTGGCGAGTGACATACCCGCGCACAACTGTCAATGTTGTTGGTTCCGATAACTGCCCGCATGAATTTCTGCATCAAATAGTTTTCTTCATTGGTGCACCGCGCAGAGGAGACGCCGGCAATAAAATCAGGACCATGCTCCTGTTTAATGGCCGTAAGCTTGTGTGCGATAAAGTCATACGCTTCCTCCCATGTTGCAGGTTGAAATTCACCATTGCGCTTGATCAAAGGGGTCCTGATTCTGTCGACGTGATCATAAAATGAAAAAGCATAACGACCCTTTAAGCACGTATGTCCTCCATTGGCTGCGGCTTCGTAAGGCGCCTGAATGGATTTGATATGACCTGCAGAAACGGCTACTTCCAGATTACAGCCAACACCGCAGTAGGTACAAACGGTACGTGTTTTGGAATCAAATTGAACTGATTTGGATTCAAACACGTCACTGATGGCAGAAGTAGGACAGGCCTGCGCACATGCGCCACAACTGACACAATCTGATTGTTGAAACGTAGTATCCAGTCCTTTGATGATGTGACTGTCAAACCCCCTTCCAGCCATACTGAGCACAAACTCGCCTTGTACTTCATCGCAAGCACGCACACAACGGGCGCAGTTGATACATTTGGAAAGATCCATGGTCATATAGGGGTGACTCAGGTCTTTCTGGCGATTTAAGTGGTTTTTACCTTCCGGGTAGCGCACGTCTCGCACCCCTACTTTGGCTGCAACGGTTTGCAGTTCACAATTGTTGTTTACTTCGCAGGTGAGGCAATCCAACGGATGATCCGTAAGAACAAGTTCAATGATATTCTTGCGTAAACGCGCAATTTTAGGTGAATTTGGATAAATATATGCGCCCGGAAACACCGGTGAATGGCATGAAGCCTGAACTTTTGTTGGTCCACCAGCTTGTAAGGCTACCTCCACACTACACACGCGACAGGCGCCATGGGGCTCTAAATTGGGTGCATCGCACAAGGTAGGCACCGCGTTATTACCATAATAACGGCTGATGAATGACAAAATGGTTTCACCCGCCATGATTTCATGGGGAACATTGTCGAGGTAAGCAACGTTGCTTTTTGCAATTGTCATGTAGGTGGTAGAAGGAAGTGGAAAAATAAAAATATGCGAATTATGGAATAAAATATGCGCCGAGCTCTTCGCTGAAATATTGGAGGGCATTTTTCACTGGCAAAGGTAGTCCACCTCCCAGCGCACACAAGGAGCCCGTTTCCAAGGTTTCCAACAAATCGTCAAACAAGGTGCGATCAATCTTATAATCGGATGTGCGGGCTTTTAGCAACAATTCATAACCCCTGGTTGAACCCAATCGGCAAGGAAAACATTTCCCACAACTTTCATGGGCCGTGAATTGAAACAGGTGTTCTAGGTAATCAATCATGGGGAAATCGGTTGGGATACACACGAAAGAACCGTGGCCGAGCAAAAAACCATTTTTGGCAAATGATTCAAAATCAATGGTGAGATCCGGAATTTTATGCATTGGCACCAATCCTCCCAAGGGGCCACCGATGTGCATCGCTTTGATGGCATGGCGGAAACCACCACCAAGTTGATCTACAACAACCGACAATGGCGTGCCATTTTCCACTTCATATACGCCGGGCCGATTAAAATGACCATCCAAAGAGAGTAATTTGGTACCTGTAGAACGCCCGTGGCCAATATTGGCAAATTGTTTGCCTGAATGTTCCATGATGTAGGGGATACAAGCCAGGGTTTCCACATTGTTGACCACCGTAGGCTTGTTGAACAGTCCCTGCTGGGTGGGATACGGTGGGCGAACCCGTACCTCCGGGCGCTGACCTTCGATAGAATTCAACAAAGCAGTTTCTTCTCCACAGATATACGCTCCTTGTGCCCGAATAACCTTGAAATCAAAGGAAAATCCAGAATCCAAGATATTGTTTCCAATTAAATTTTGCCCGCGAAGCGCTAGAAGTGACTGTTCTAGAATCGGGAACACCTCCGGATATTCACCACGCACGTACAATACACCTGTTTCAGCACCCACGATGTAACCGGCTATGACCATACCGAGCAACACGGCATGGGGATGTTGTTCCAGCAAAAAACGGTCGCTGTAAGCACCTGGATCTCCTTCATCGGCGTTACAAACAATGAATTTGGTTGAGCCGGGGGTCGTTTTGCAGGACTCCAACTTAAATGCTGTGGGAAAACCTGCGCCACCCCGACCACGCAAACCAGAATCTTTCAACTCCTGCAACAATTCATCCGGCGTATGGCGTAAAGCGCTGTGCAGTATCTGATAATAGGTGTCAATACCCGGAAAAGGGCGCATTAATACCGGTGTTCCGTAATGGTTTGTACAATATGGGTCCGGCACAACCTTTTTATCTGCAATAATGGCCGGAACACCTAAGACTGCCCTGCCGGAATAATTTTGATCCTGATAAAAAAAAGCGCTGTTTTCATGGCATCTGCCGAGACAACACATTTCACCGATCTCGTCTGCCCCGAAGTGCGACCCAAGCGCTTGCCTGAGGGCTGGCTGGGTGCCGGCAGTCAAACAAGCAGAACCATTACACACATACACCCGTTTACCCTGGTTTTCGGGCTTGGTAAAATCGTAAAAACTGGCGGCACCATACACATTGGCCGTACCCATCAAAAAATCATCTGCCAACCGCTCCATATCAGCCCGAGAAGGCGTTCCTGTGGCCGCAGCACTGCGACCCAGCCGTTCAAATAAGTTGCCGGCCAATCCTTCCCTTCCGGATAATTCACTTAAATTTTTGGACATGTTGTGGAGTTTAAATGAATCTGGGCAAACAGTGGCGATGTACTTGAGTGCAACAAAGATATATAATCCTGCATACTATTACCCACTACCTGCAAAAATTGGATTTTCTAGAAAATAAGGGTATAATGGTTGGGTATGCGCTTATTCTATTACTTCAGTCTGCTAAGCGCCTCTTTCATCCTTCGCACCGCTTCCCGCAATTGTGTTTCAGAGGCTGCGTAGCTCAAACGAAAACAATTTGGATCCCCGAATGCTGCACCTGACACCAACCCTACGTAAGCGGTCGACATAATATAGTCGCAAAAGTCATCGGCATTGCTGATAACCGTTTGTCCGTCTGACTTTCCAAAATAGGACCTTATTTCAGGGAATACATAGAAAGCGCCATCAGGTACATTGGTTTTAATGCCCGGTATTTCCTCCAACATGGAAATAACAATATCGCGGCGTTCACGGAAGGCCTCGCGCATGGCCTCGGTGGGAGCCATATCACTCATCAGCGCTACTGCACCGGCTTTTTGGGAGAACGATGCTGCGCCGCTGGTCACCTGCCCCTGAATTTTTACGCATGCGTCGGCCACGTATTTTGGAGCACCCATATAGCCCAATCTCCAGCCGGTCATCGCAAATCCCTTGGCAAAACCATTAACCGTTATGGTGCGGTCTTTTACAGCAGGGAAAGAACCAATACTGATGTGTTCATGGGTAAAATTGATGTACTCATATATTTCGTCGCTGACAATCAGCACGTGTTCATGTTTGGCAAC
>CAIZLM010000121.1 GCA_903933805.1 uncultured Bacteroidota bacterium
GGCGGACAGGACGACGAGTTTGGTATTGCTCAGGTTCAGGTGACTGATCTCATAGGCCGTTGCGATGCCGTCTTCGATGTTGGCGGGGGGATGTTCCCCTTTCCAGGTTTGGTTGGCGCCGGCCAGGGCGAGGCCGGAGCGAAAAAGCGGGTTTTCGTTCCATTTGAAAGCGTTTTCATCCCCAACATGTTCGTTTTTTCGCTTTTCAGGATCCGGAAAAAAGAACCCATGGGTAGCAATATGGAGGATGTCGGGGCTTTTTACGGTAGCACGACCCATGGATTTTAGCGTTTCTTCCGTGGCGTGGGAGCCGGTGAACGTTTGTGTGCGCAAGCCTTGCGCCCGTAAGGCTTTTTGGAGATGTTCCACTTCTTCAGCAGTACCGGGGAGGTATTCAAACGTGTCTGTTACCGAGCGTGGCAAGTTGGTATAGGCCAATAGCAGGTTGTCTTTTACCTCTTCAGGTATATTTTCTACGGTATTGATGCCACGGTGGCTGTAATCAATCCCGCCGAATACGACAGCGTTGGCATTCTTTGACAGTGGTTGTGAGGAATTGAGTACCATACTGCGTGTGGTTCCCAGTTGATGGAGCTGGTATTGGTCCGTCAGCACTTTATCATGGTTAATCGGCAATGCCGCAAAAGCGACGCGGTGCAGCAGTCCTGTGGGAGAGAAATAAACGGTTGTTACCCCTTTCAACAGGCTGTCGAGAGGCTTCCAGATAAGTGAAAAGAGCGAAGTTCCGTACACTGGCGCATTGGCATTTATTTTTCCACTGCGACTGGCGTAGAGTTGGGTGGAAGCTTCCGCATGGTCGCCCGTTTTTTCCAGGAGCTCCGCGAGTTGTTTTTCTTCGAAAAGATATACATAGTGGGGCATGCTGTCTTGTGGAAGAACAACAAGGGCAGCATAATGTACCGCATTGGTACTGACCAGACTGGCAGGTTTGTATGACACGAATTCCACTGCTGCTGTGTGCGGGGACAAGGTATGCTGTACTTCTTTCCAGGAAACCGTGTGGTATTCCGTTTCAAAATCCTTAAAAACGGTCGCCAATTGTTGCTCCATCAACCTCAACTCGAATTCGAGGGAATCTGTATGTTGCCTAAGGCTGAGTGGTTTTGCCATCTCCACCACCAAGCTTTTTTGCAAGGACTGCCACCGTTCATAATTTTGTTTGGTGGTTACATCGTTGGAGTTTGTGATTTGGTGCATCATTTGAGTACGCGTTTGCAAACCCAGATTTTTAAAAAAGAGCGTATTGTCAAATGCCACGTCATTTAAGCCAAATTTTTCCGCTGCATGGTAGGCAATTTCATTGTGTGCCTGAAAGGAACCGATCAATACTTCCATTTCACGCTCAGAGGCATAATTTACAGCGCGATTGATCAGCGTTCGCCTGATTTTTTGTGCTTGTAATAGCCATGAAGCAACTTGTGCGGTATCAGGTCCTTGCACCAGCTTCAACCATACCTTGTATTCGTAATTCTGGGCCAGTGCTTTGCCTTCGTTGCCATAAAACTGCTGTAGTAAGCCTCCGGTAACCGTTAATATTGAATCGGCTTTTTGAAAATCATTCATTTGTGCGTAACAAACGGCCAAATTTTGGAGGGTTGACAGTACGGAGGTGTGGTATTGCCCTTCTATTTCAATCTGGGCACTCAAAGCTTCTTCTAACATGGGCAATGCCTTTTGGGGATTGCCATTTTCCAGGAAAAGCATGGCTAAATCAATGGTAGATGCTGAGAAATAAGGGTGTTTTGCCCCCAGGAGTTTCAAACGAAGGGCCTTGGCTTCGGAATAATAGGTTTCTGCCTCCACGTATGCTCTTTGCCGCTGCTTGACTTGACCCAGCACAGTCAAAAACATGGTGTACACCGGATCATTCTTACCGTAGGTTGATTCAACAATTGGCAGACCGCGTTTCAGGTATTTTTCCGCTTCCGTGTCATCTCCCAATTCTAGGTATAAATTGCTCAGATTGTACAACACTACGCTATTAAATTCAAAGTTATCCCCCAATTTTTCGGTATATAATTGAAGCGATTTCAAAAAATAATCCCGGGCCTTAAACCAGTTGCCCATTTTGCTATAGGTAAATCCTATTCCGTTATAGATTCTGGCAATACTGGGATGCTTTTCGCTAAATATTATCTTGCGTAAATCAACAGATCGCTGAAATAATACCAATGCATCTTCAACTTGGTCCTGAAGGTTCAAAAGGCCTGCCAGTGCCCAAAGTGCCTGGGCATACTCTTCATTTTGGGTTTGATCATTTGTTTCCCACCAATGCAAGGTTTCCCGGTATATTTTTTCTGCCTCCTGATATTTGCGCTGATTGTGTTTAATGTTTCCCCAACTCCACCATAAGGTTGTTCTTGCAAAATCTGAAACCTTGGGATTGTATTTGGCCAATTCCAAGGCATTTTGAATCAAGGAATCCGCTTCATGCCACCGGTAAATTTCGATCATGTTTTTGCTCAAGACCCAACACATCCTAGCAGCCGTATCATTGCCCATGCCGAAACGGCTGAAATAATACGAAAAACCATGGCTTAAATGTTCATCGGCTGTCTTATGGAGCCCTGAAAGGGCCTCTACCTCCCCCAGACGGTACAAGGCTTTTGCCAGTAAGATTGTATCTGTCGGGCTTTGCTCATACACCTGTTTTAAAGCTGCGGATGCATAGGGAAGTACTTTAATGTAACAACCTTCCCGGTAAAAGGAGTCTGCGGTGGTTCCCAAGGGGAATATTTGGATGTTTTCATAAGATTGTCCAAAAGCCTGTACGGAAAATATAACAAGTAAAGTAATGAATATTAAATGTTTATGCATGATATAAATCATTATTATATTTAACGCAAAGTGGTTGTGCATGACGTGTTTTTGCAACCAAACAATTCATCAAAATCACTTTTATCACAGTCTATTTTACCACTTCAAATACCAGGGTTGCCACCCCAGCCTCATTTCCCTTGTACTTCAACACGGGTCCCCGCGTTCGCTGTTCCGATATATACGTGTCTTGGAACAAGTTTTCCATAAATGAACGCCCCGGTTTGCCGCGTCCGCGTCTATTGACCGCTCCGCGTAAGTCCAGCAAGGTAGGCGTGGATATAAGTTTAAGGACCTCTTTTCCGAGGGTATTGAAAGATTCAATGGTGTACTTGATCGTTTGTCCGGGTTGGAGCACCAGATCACCGGCAAGCCATTTTTCTCCGGGTATTAAAACGGTCACTCGATTGCTGCCATCAATGTCTAGAATGTTGTAGTACAATTTTTCTTTACTGGTATTGGTAATGGTGATCAGGGCAGAATCTCGGTTTACCCGCAATTGCGCTGGAACTGCTATACTAAACACCATGGCATAGGGACTGCCATCAAGCTCTAGGCTGCGTAAAAACTGGGCCTGGGCGTAGTTGCCGATGGCATCCCGGAGGGCATCGAGCGACAGCTCCAATTTATGGACGGAAAGAATGGTTTCGAACAGCAAGGTACTATCTGCGCTGAACAATTGCAACTTCTTTTGGGGTGTCTGGTGCAACAACAATTCCGAAGGTCCCGCGTCGACTTGGTGTATAGCAGACAACGTAGAAAGTTTTTCTTGCACGGCCCGTTTGGCTTCCGTATCGGAGATATCCAGTCGCACGGACACATCATAGCCGCTAAAACTGCGCCTGCGGATAAAGATCCAAGCTTGTTCAAACTGATCAAACGGCAACTTTTGGTTCAATTGGATGTCACATTCTGTCAGGCTGGCGTTATTGTCTGCTACAAACCCCGTTGCCAAGGGCACGACACCGGCGGTATCTCTAGTATCAATGGGATACAGTACGACTTCTGTTCCAGGATTGAGGCCGCTCAATAAACCGCCGTGGATTCTCGCCTTCTGCCCGTTGATGACGGTATAGGTTTTGAAATACGTTGGTGGTGCATGCACGCTTCCACCAAAAAGAAGCTGGTCCAAATCGCCTTCCGCTTGCGGATTGAATTTGGTAGAATAGCCAGCCACGATCCAGGAAATCCTGTCAAACAATCCCCGATAGGTGGTCTGCGGGCTGGCAAGTTGCATGGCCCGGCAAAAAGCGTATGTCAAGGGGCCATATCGCTTGTTGTCCTCGGCGAGCACCTGCAGGCTTTGTTCCTGCGGTTGACAAGAAAAAAAAGCGACGAGCGGAGCCAGGTCTTTTTCTGCTGTCGGGATGTTGATCTCCCGGAGGCTTGCGTTGTCTATTTTTCGGCTGTTGTGGTGACCGCGCATACCGGTTCCGGAATGACAGGCATCGAGCACGACGAGCACCTGCCCGGTTGCGCCTACCTTCATTCGGATATGATCGAACAGTTCGCTTAATTCATCATCCCGGATCAATTTGCCATCCACAGGTACAATGGCTTCATCCAGCTTGTCTATTTCTTCCTTGTTGTCATCGGGAATTTGAACGCCATGGCCAGTAAAATGGAACAGTACCATATCACCAGGTTTTGCTTGTCCTAAATGGGATTTGATGGCATCCCGTATGCCCTGACGCGTGGCCTGTTCATTGGTGAGTACGAGGATATTTTCTTCAGGAAAGCCTTTGGCGATCAGGGTTTGGCGCATGAGCGGAATGCCGTTGCAAACCTCCAGGTTTTTGATATCTTTCACACGCTCATAGTGATCAATGCCAACCAGTAGGGCCAATTTTTGGGATTGGGCGGAGGCAAGGGTTGTAATGGAAAGGAAAAAGGCAAGAATAAAATGAGGCTTAATATGGCGTTTCATTATAGTTGTCCCAACAATCGAATGGCATTTCGACGGTCGGCATGGGTTGGTTTTTTTTCTATTTGCCGCAGCAATTGTTTACCTATCACGGGATCGCGCAGCAACCATCCCAGCGCATTCAACCACTCTGCATCTTCCTGATAAAGCGGATTGTTTTTCTGCATAACCTTTTGTAGGAGAGAATCTGCTTGATAAGGCTTTTTGTTGCGCAGCAACAGGATAGCGGCGTTCAATTGCCGTTCTATGGCGGCATCTTTCGCACCATCGCCCATCGTGGTAACATCTACAGTTGCCAATTTATCAACTGCGTCATGAAAAGCCAGGAGTATTTTTTTGTCACTGGTAATAACTTCTTCTGTTTTTTTGGGCTGTTGTGGTATGGTTGGTATGGTTTCCGATATAGGAGGCTCCGACTGGTTGACCATGGGCTGCTGTTTCATCCCCGGAAATGAATGGTCTGGTTTTGCGGAATCACGCAACTTGGTTGTCCAATACCAGTACCCCACGCCGATGCTACCGATCAACAGGATCAACACAGGCATACCGCCCAACTTGAGACGACGGGGTATGGGTGATATCATATTTTTTTTTACGGCATTGCGCAAACGGACGCCTTGCAAACGCCGCACCATATCGCGATGTTCTAGAACAGCCTCTTGCAGCAATGGATCAGATACCATTGCTGCCTCAAAATCCGTCAATTTTTGTCCCGTCAGTTCTCCCTGAACGTATGATTCAACATCGCTGAAATATTCCATAATCAGTTGATCTAGTTTTACCAAACAGCCTGTTGCTTAGCCAGCGCTATCAGTTTTTTCAAACATTGAGCGCGCTTGTTTTTCAGGGCGTCCACAGTGGTGTATTGGGTTGTTTTTTGCGCTATCACGTCCATGTCTTTACATTCATCAATATATCGAAGTCGAATGAGCTTTTCGCAGTTGTCCCCGACCTTTTGGAGCAGACTTTGAAGCAATTCGGTTTGTTCAAAACTGCTAAAATGTGCTTCTTCTTCGACAATTAGTTCCTGTTCCGCTGTGAGCGACTTGGTAGCGTCTTTGGCTACATTTCGACGGTAATTGCGCACTTTGAATTTGGCAATTTCAATGGCATAAGAAGCAGGGTCGTTGCCTTTAAATGCATATTTCCCGGCTCTTATTTTTTCAATCAATAACGTGATGCAATCGCACATCAATTCCTCAATGTCTTCATCTAAAAGTTGGAATTGTTTCCCGAGCTTATAAATAGACCCGGCAATTTTGGAAGAAAGGCAACGCACCGCAGCAGGGGCTTCCTCCGCCAACCCTTCGAACAGGCTTTTGGGATCGGGATAAGCATTGCATGCTTTTACACCGTTGGTTTTCAGAAAAAGGTCTAGAATTCTGGTCATGGTATGGGGTACCTCAAGAAATACGAAGCACAAGTTAACCATAAACATTCAACAATCTTATTAAAAATTCCAATTTTATTGCGCAATTGGTTACTTTTTTTTGAACCTGTTTATTAAGCACGCTATTTGACCAAATATGGCCCATTTTTTGCAATAATTAGCCCTTTTTTTGAACGTAGCGGGGCTACTGCCTGCAAAATTTCGCTTCGTCTGGCAAAAAACGATCGCTTTTCTGTCTCAAACGCGACGATTTAAGCAGCTACATTATTTTAATCAATTGATTTTGAGTATGTTGTTCAATTTTAGTCGGAACCAAAAACGCGGTATTTTTAGGGTTTTTACTTTTTCACCGCGTATGTTGGGACGCAGACACCAAAAAAATTGCGCGAGATGGCGAAAAAAGAATCGTTTTTACCCCGGAAAAATAAATCCACAACAAGCTCAGCAAATTGCGGTTACCTATATATGCCGAAAAACGGGAGAAAGTAACCGTGTATTATAGTAACTGGTTAGATGACACATTTATAGGTACATCAAAAACAAAAAAAACACCTCCAAGCGAAAAAAAAGCATCCCATACAACGCAAGTTGACTGGGATGCTTTTTCATAAATATTTGGGGCGCCCTGACATTCCAAGACACCCCAAAGTCCATTCAATGCTACTTACTTCATATGTACCATTTTCTTTGTAGCGGAATCCGTTGCTGTTTCTATTAAAAAATAGTTCACACCTGTTGCTTTTAAAAGGGGGCGATCCAGTGCACCACCAACACCCAAACCCCAAAAATCTGAACCGATAGCGCCCAGCGATAGTCGGCTAACGACGGACGGCCCGGAATCCGAAAGTGCCGTAGTCCCTGCTGGCGTCCGTATAGCCAGCATTGAGGCGGTTAGAGACCTCCAGGTAAGGGGGATCGGTACTCCAGGAGCCCCCGCGCCAGCCGGCGCCGACGGCATTCGTGCCTGGCCAAGTGGCCGCATCGGCATTGCCGTTGCTGGTTAGTACCCCATTGCCGTGCGTACCCGTGAAAGCACGGCCCGTCAGGTTGTCAATGGTAACCGGACGCTCCCACAGGTTACCGCTGAGTTCCATGATACCCCAATAAGATGCACCGGAACTCACCCGGCCCGTGTTGGAGGTATTCGCAGCAAATATCCCAACCCGAACTGGACCATTTGAGTATATTGCGTTGCCCGCCGTGGTGCTGTAATTTGTCGCGATCCCTTCGTTCGAAGCACCTTCGTTGCTCAGCGTATGGGTACTGCTTACAATATCCGCTGTACCCCAAGCGTATTCACCACCCACCGCAGCCAGTGGCCCCCGGCAGGCCTTTTCAAACTCCAGCTCCGTCATGGGACGCAGACCAGACCAATCGGCGTAGGCCGCACCATCTGCCCAACTTAAGTAGTTACAGGCCACATTCGGCAACGTGGTCGCATAGCTACCCACCACACTGCCTGTGATGGCGTAGCGATCGATCAATGGTTCAGGCGGCGTAAACATCCGCACAGTCGCCTGCGTTTGCGTCAGCGAGTTCAAAAAATCCACGTACTGCTGCTGCGTAATTTCGTATTTCATGCAGTAAAAGGCCCCGTAGCCATTCGGCCACGAAGCATTGTCGGGGGCTGTGTGTCCCGTGGGGTAGCCTCCGGCCGCGCCACCCAAAGCACCAATACCCGTGGGCGCCGTCGTCGCATTGGCTGTGCTGATGGTCGTGGAGGCAAAAGTACTGGTGCCGCCACCGCCACCGAC
>CAIZLM010000122.1 GCA_903933805.1 uncultured Bacteroidota bacterium
TACACCGGTGGTGCTATTTTCAATGGAACGGATTCTTTATGTCCGGATTGTTGACAAACGTGGTATCCGTGAGGGTATGTAGAAATTTTACGAGTGCATTTTTATGGTACGCCGTCAATCCAGAGTACTGGCCATTGCCCAGGGGAAAACCGATTTGGCCGATAAAAATATCTTCATTTTCTACGCCAAAACCATTGTCTGCATACTGCGCAACAGCTTCTTCCAGCGTATGAAAACGCCCATCGTGCATATAAGGCGCACTCATGGCAATATTGCGCAAGGTAGGAGACCTGAATTTACCCTTGTCGTTCCGGTTGCCCGTTACAGCACCTCGCCCCAAATCAACAAAGGCGTCCAACGATGTCACATCGTCGAGTCCGTTGTTGAAATACTGATTCCCTGTGAGGGTGATTCCGCCGTGGCAGTGAAAGCATTGGGCATCTGGCAGGTTGTAATCCTTACCCTCATCGAAAAACATCAGCTTACCGTCCAATTCTTCGTCATCAAAAATATCCTTATTGCCGCGTTGATATTCATCAAACTTGGATTCTCCACTGCTGATCAGGATGCGTTCAAACTGCGCCATAGCCTTGGCTGCAAGTTCTTTGGTGATCGAATCACGATCAGGAATACCAAATGCTTTGCGGAACATGGCCGGGTAAACAGGGTGGGTTTTGAGCTTGGAGATTACATTTTGCCATTTGTTGTGCATTTCTATCACGTCTTCCACCGGCATGAGCGCTTGTTGCTCCAGCGACTGTACGCGACCATCCCAGAAAAGGCCATTGGTCACATAACCCACATTCAGCAGCGACATGGAACTCCTGCGACCTGCAACACCGTCAATGCCCACTGAAACTGCCTTATTGTCGGTAAAACTGCCTTCTGGCAAGTGGCATGAAGCACAAGATTGGCTGCTATCTGCTGAAAGAATGGGATCATAGAACAACATACGGCCGAGTTGTACCCCTTCTACGGTCATTCGATTGGAATCGGGCACAGGTACATCCGGGAAATGGTCCGGTTTGATAATGCTGTAAGGCTGCGGATCAAATGGAATACCCGTCAAATCTCCGGGGGAAACAACCGGCGGTTCATCGGGTTGGCAAGATTGCACCATTACCACAACAATAAAAAGGCTGGCAACCAACCATGATTTTTTAAAACGAACTATACGTATCATAATTACAACATTTTAGAGGCGGCCCTACAAAAAGTCGTCCCGATGAGACAATCATTGCTTGATCGAAGTGGCTTTATCGAAATTACCCATAAAGTCTTTGGCTACCCTGAAATCATTGACACTGTTGGAGGTAGCAGGGTTTGCCTCAATGTCGTACAATGACCCGTTGTCGTTGGTAAACAACTTTCGAACATCAAATTCAATACCAATACCTCCATGGCCTGCGGCAACATGAATGTGCTCATTGAAGGTAAATGTTTCATAAACGGGGTCGGAGCCACAGTGGTACGAAAAAGGCAGGTTTTTGATGCCATCTCCATCAGGATCGGCCTTGCCATCCAGCACCATGAAAATATAGCTCTTCCACCCTGCCCAATAATCGGTTTCGATGTTCAATGGGTGGCCACTCGGAAAATCAGCTGGCTGCTTGGCATTGAGGCTAGGCTTCACCCCAAATCCGAGCCTGATACCGTCGTACATGCCTTCGGGTACGTTTTTAAAGGTAATGGTTGGTGTAACAGACAA
Organism: uncultured Bacteroidota bacterium; assembly: GCA_903933805.1. Taxonomy (GTDB): domain Bacteria; phylum Bacteroidota; class Bacteroidia; order Chitinophagales; family Saprospiraceae; genus M3007. Next base: position 1,709 of record CAIZLM010000122.1, read on the forward strand.
ATCCGATGCACCACTATCAGGGGTGAAATCCAGGTACTCCACCTCTGAAATACGGACTTCTTCGCCATCGTTTTTTAACAATGTGACGTCGGATAGATACAATCGGTAACGCAGTATCTGCAATGAAAATGAACCATAGACATAGTCTTTGTTTTTTTCCAGTTGATTTCCATCGTAAGTGGCTTTGAATGTGACATCAAAATCGATGCCCGGTATGGTTTCAACATGGTCCTTACAACCCGCCAAACCGACCAGCAGAAAAAGTCCGGCGATGAAATAAATATTTTTTTTTGTCATGACAATGGGTGGTGGTGATAAGATGGAAAAGGATGCCTATAATTATTACATTACGTAACTGGTTAGCGTTGTTGCGTCTTAGACAAAAAGAGTGGGCCTTTTTTTGGCCATACAGCGTGCCGCCCAACCAGTTACTCCGTTAAAAATAATAGGCGCACACAAAATTGCACAAAATTTACATCGAAACGCGAAACACACCCGGAAAGTTTGAGACCATCTGTGTTTTCCACGCCTGAATGTCGTGGTTTGTCCAAATTACACCCTGAAAAAGCACTGACCAGTCGGCCCTCAATTTTATAGGGAAGTTGTATCCGAGTTTGTGCTCAAAATGATCGTTGCCTTCTATGAAAAAATCTCCCAAATCTGCACGGGTAAAGCGTATGGTATCCGGCAAAGTGGCTGCCATGGTATCGCGTACAACGACGGCTTGCAGGAATGTGTAGCCATTGTTGTATAGATTGTCGGGCTGCGGGCGCAGGGGGTGGTTGGCGGGTGCCAAGGTCGGAATTGCCTGCCCCATCGCTGAGCTGAGGCCCAATCGGAAGGTTATTGTTTCAAAAAAGCCATCCTCGCCAAAAGTTGCGATGGGGTATTCCAATGGGGTGCGCCGGACCAGTGCCACATCGTCAACAAATGGCTGCACGAGCGTATCGTTGCCGGCAACATCATAAATTTTCAATTGAACGGTATCACCCATATAAAAAGGGACGCCATTTTTTAGGAGCGTAAATTCGGAGAGGTAAAAAGCCAGACTTTTGATCCGAAATAGATGCCCACCCGTTCCCGGATAAAGGTAATCTTGGCGAAATACGAGCGTATCATATACCTGATCCACTGTTATCACCAGATTCGGATACCGGCAGCAACAATTTTTATCGGCCGCTGCATTGAAGTTGGTGGCCGCTATGTCTAAGCAGCCAGATTGCGGCTCAAAACAAGCGTATTGCGCCAACAACAGCACGATAGTACCGAAAAAACTGCCGAACTTGAGCATGCGTAAGCCGGTGATCATTCCGGTCAACACCGAATAGATTGACTTCATAGTTCTTTCATCATCTGTTTGATGAGCTGTTTCACCTGTGAGGAAAACTCCTTTTCCATGATCCAGTGGCCGTAATTTCGTTCCTGCCGCAACACATCTTTCACCGGTTGACCCACATATTTTCCAAAATTAAAGACAACCGTACCGTCTGCCTGCACTTTAAGTTTTTGCGTGGCATCCAGGAAATTGAGATCATTGGTGAAATCGTGTAATGCCTGAATATCGTTTTTTATGGGCGCCTCCACCACATTGCCATCTTCATTGAGCAGATCCTTGCCCTCATAGGCCAGTAATTGTCCTTTAAAAACATCCATGGTTGCCCTTACATCGGCGAGGGCATCGTGGGCATCTTCCAGCTCTTTTTGGCAGTAAAGCCGATAAGCCGCTTTGAGGGTCCGCGGCTCCATTTTGTAGAATATACGCTGAACATCAATCAAACGACGCTTGGAAACCTCGAATTCCATGCCTACACGGGCAAATTCCTCCATGAGCATGGGTACATCAAAGCGATTGGAGTTGTAACCCGCTAGGTCAGCATCTCCAATAAAATCCCAGATCTTTTGCGCCAACTCAACGAAGGTTGGCTTGTTGGCCACATCGGTGGGCGTAATGCCATGAATGGCCATTGATTCCGCTGAAATCGGGATGCCCGGGTTGACGAGTGTAGAAAATTCTTCCACGGTTTGGCCGTTTTTGTACAGTTTCACCAAGGCAATCTGGACAATTCGGTCGCGGATGACATTCAATCCGGTCGTTTCAAGATCAAAAAAAACGAGGTTTCGGGTTAGATTTAGGTTCA
>CAIZLM010000123.1 GCA_903933805.1 uncultured Bacteroidota bacterium
GACGCACCGTTGAGGATATTCAGGCCCAAAGCAATGCATCTCGAAACATAAGCCGCTGGGTCGTGCAGCGCTCCTCCTCGTACCGGCAGTGGCAGCAAGTCCCGCTGGCGCCGACCGCCTCTATGCAAGCCTACCACGATCTTCTGCGCCATATCCTTGAGACCGGCACCCGCAAATCAGACCGCACCGGCACTGGCACCATCAGTGTCTTTGGATACCAGATGCGGTTCAACCTTGCCGATGGATTCCCCTTGCTCACGACCAAGAAAGTACACCTCAAGAGCATCATCCACGAGTTGCTTTGGTTTCTACAGGGCGATACCAACATTGGGTACCTGAAAGCGAACGGCGTGGGCATTTGGGATGAATGGGCCAATGCAGACGGCAATTTGGGACCGGTATATGGCAAACAGTGGCGTTCTTGGTCGGCGCCTGATGGGCGCACCATTGACCAGATCAGCGAGGTGATACACACCCTCAAAACCAACCCCGACAGTCGGCGAATCATCGTTTCTGCCTGGAATCCTGCCGATATACCAAGCATGGCGTTGGCGCCATGTCACTGCTTGTTTCAGTTTTATGTGGCAAATGGCAAATTATCTTGTCAACTCTACCAACGCAGTGCGGATGTGTTCTTGGGAGTACCATTTAACATCGCCTCCTACGCGCTGCTCACGCTGATGGTCGCGCAGGTATGCGATCTTGCGCCTGGAGAATTCATCTGGACAGGTGGCGACACCCACCTGTATGTCAACCATTTAGAGCAAGTGGCCCTTCAGCAAACACGAAACTTGAGGCCGTTGCCAACCCTGCAACTTAACCCAGCGGTACGCGATATTTTTGGCTTTACCTACACAGATTTTACCTTGGAAGGCTACGAGCCGTGGCCGGGAATAAAAGCTCCGGTAGCCGTGTAAGGTCCCAATTGCAGGTTGTAGCCTCCGCTACAACAAAGCCAAGAAAGGTTCTTCCAGCATATTTTTCAGCGCTACCAGGAATCTTGCTGCATCACCGCCATTGATGACGCGGTGATCCCATCCGATGGTCATGGGCATCATCAGGCGTGGTTCGAAGGCTTGCGTAGTAGCGTTCCAGACAGGTTCCATTTGGGCGGCGACGATGGAGAGGATGGCAACCTCCGGCCAGTTAACAATAGAGAGCATGTTGGTGCCCCCGATACCGCCGATATTGGAAATGGTGAAGGTGCCCCCTTGAATATCTGGCATGGTAATTTTACCGGCCTTGGTACGTCCGGTCACCTCGGATAGTTCCACCGATATTTGGGAGAGCCCTTTTTGGTCGGCATTTTTGATATTGGGCACAAAAAGGCCATTGGGCGTATCCACTGCGATACCGATGTTGATGTATTTTTTGTAGATGACCTCATTGGTTTCCACATCCAAGCTGGCATTGAATTGGGGCATATTGCGCAGCACCGATGCGACCGCTTTGGTGAGGATGGCCGTCATGGTAAGGCTTCCGCCGGCTGCTTTCACCTGATCTTTGTATTGTTGGCGCAGGGCCTCCACCTTGGTGATGTCTGCTTTTTCTGTGATCCAGGCGTGTGGGATCGTGTTGGTGGAGTACGCCATGGCCTCCGCCGTTTTGATTCCGACGTTGGTTTGAGCTTTGCGCTCGGTGGCGCCAAATTTGGAGAAATCAGGCAAGGGTTTGCGGGCCATTCCGCTACCGGAAGGAGCGCCACTGCCTGTGTCCATTTTTTGTTTCACAAAAGCCACTACATCCCGGTATGAAATACGGGCAGAACCTTCCGCCGGGCGGACATCTGAAATGTTAATACCCAGTTCCCGGGCGCGCTTTCGGGCCAATGGCGACACCCGCGCGGCGGCGGCGTTGTTGTCGGCAGTTGCCGGTGGCGGCGTGGCGGCCACGGGTGGAGCAGGGGTAACCACCGCTGGCACGCTCACCGTTGGCGCGCTCACGGCCGGAGTACTCTCTGGAGGTACTGCGACAGGCGCTGGAGCCGCTCCCGATGCAGCGACTTGAAGCCGCATGATCAGGGCACCTTCCGTGACCTCGTCTCCTTTTTTCACGAGAATTTCCTCGACAATCCCATCCACATCGACGGGCATTTCAGCATCCACCTTATCGGTACCGACCACCAAGACGACCTGTTCTTTGGTTACTTTATCGCCAGGTTTTACCAGAATTTCGGTCACTTTTCCGCTGACACCATCGCCTAGGGAAGGAAGTTTGAATTCGTATGCCATTTTTTGCGCTTGCTTTTTGTCTGTTTTAAGGCTGTGCGGCAACAAAACCGCAGCAGCGCGGTATTACGCGGCAAAGATGCTGCAAGTTTGCGGGAAATTGGCAATATTTTTGGCCTTTCAAATGAAGAAGCAAAACTTAAAGAAAATGCCTGAACACTATGTACTACGCGCCGGCAACCTCGCCGATATGCAACGCCAATCTTTTGAGCCTAGAGACCCGGGGAGCCAAGAAGTTCAAATATCTGTTCGTGCGATAGGCCTCAATTTTGCCGATGTTTTCGCCATTTGGGGTTTGTATGGCGCGGCGCCAAAAGACGCTTTTACTCCTGGGTTGGA
>CAIZLM010000124.1 GCA_903933805.1 uncultured Bacteroidota bacterium
AACAATGCTTCAAGCGGTGACAAGACCCAGTTTGCTGATAAGTCTATAAAAGCAGTAGTCACCGACCCACCGTATTACGATGCCATTGCCTACGCCGACCTCTCTGATTTTTTTTATGTCTGGCTGAAAAGAACCTTGGGCGATGTTTACCCGCTCAATTTTGCTACACCACAAACACCTAAAACGGATGAGTGTACTGCCCTCAAACACCACCATAATGGCAAAGCGGACAAAGCCAAAGCGCACTTCGAGCACAAACTGACCGAGATATTTGATGCCATTGAGCATCAGACTTCCGACATTGTCAGCATTATGTTTGCCCACCAAAGCACCGAAGCATGGACCACACTTTGCAATTCCATTCTGGATGCACGAATGAATATCACGGGCAGTTGGCCTATGGATACAGAAATGGCGAATCGCAGTATTGGATTGGCGGGTGCAGCTCTGGAATCCTCCGTCACCGTCGCCGCCCGCCCTGCCCAGCGCCAAGGTTATGGCGACTACAAAGAAGTCAAAAAAGCCATCGAAGTCCGGGTAGCTGAAGAAGTAGAACTGCTCTATGCCCTCGGCTTTCGGGGTGCGGACTTGCTCACGGCCTGCTTCGGACAAGCGGTCAGCGAGTTTGGTCGCTATAAAAAAGTGGAAAAAGCCGATGGCAGCGAGGTTACCGTGGCGGAATTGCTCGAACTGAGTCGCGAAGCTGCTTTCAACGCCCTGCTCAAAGGCTTTGACGGGGATGATTATACCAAGTTTTACATTGGTTGGCTTCAGCTTTATGGTTTTCTGGAAAGTGACTTTGACGATGCTGCCAAGTTCAGTCGCGTGGGCCTGAGTGTGAATGTGCAGGAGCTTTTCAATGCGCACCTGCTGCTCAAAAACGGCAACAAACAAACGCTGGGCAATTATGCCGAGCGCCTGGCGGCCTTTCCGCGCCTCGGCGAATCGGCGGATAGTCCGCTCATTGACAAGGTACATCGCGCGCTGTCGCTTTATGGCGGTACCAAGCGGGCTGTCTTGTTGCAATACATCGCTCGGATGGCTGGAGAATCCGGCAGTTCATTTTGGCGGGTACTTTCGGCGCTTTGCGAGGTATTGCCTGCTGGCAGCGAGGATCAGAAACAAGCTTTGGGCCTGCTAACGAACAAAGAAAGTTTGATCCGGGAAAGTAAGAACGCTGTTGCTTTGCCCGGTGTGCAGCCTAGTCTTTTTGAGTAATTGTGCTGACCGCGTGCCACCAAATCAGTTGCGATCATTCGACGGCTAAAGCCGTCGATACCTACTCCTAAAACACCTCAAAATTATGAGCACGAATAGCCAACAACACGACAACCTCTACAAAGCCTTTTCCCTGTTTATCGAGGCCATGCGGCCCTATGTCGTGAGCGTTCTGATGAAGGAAGCCGGGGATAAGTGGTCGGAATGGCTTGTAGAAGCCATCTCTCCAGACCAGAAAGGATTCTGGAATGAGGGCTTGCGTGCAGGCTCCTCGCCTGTCTCCTTGATTGATTATCAACATTTAATGGGGTTTTCGCTGAAATACAAAGACCTGCTGCGCAAGGATTTTGGCCCTGCCTCCAACAGTTTGCCGACCCAGTTCAAGACCATCTTGGATGTGCGGAACAAAGTGGCCCACTTCAAGCCTGTGACACCCGATGAAGTGGCCGACGCGATGATTCAAATGAAAAAGATCGCGCGGACCCTGGGCATGGATGAGTTGGAAACCGAACTTTCGAATTTGCATGAAAACAAACCCGCAGTCCCGAAGGCTGTGGTGACCCCTCCGGTCAGTGGCACCGTACCGCCCTGGTTTCGGGTCGTGCAGCCCCACTTTGATATCCGCCAAGGACTCCTGGATGAGTCCGTCTTTGCAGCCAACCTTGCGGAAGTGGCCCTGGGCAATGGGCGCGAGATTTATAAGGATGCGGCTACTTTTTTCTCCAAGACTTTCTTCACAGCAGGCCTGAAAACGGTTGCGAAAACCGTCATCAAAGGATTAAATGGCAAGGAAGACGCGGAAAACCGCGTCATTTCATTGCAAACCGGCTTTGGCGGCGGCAAAACGCACACGCTGATCTCGCTGTTCCACCTGGCCAAATGGGGTCGTCAAGCCATGCAGTCGGAGTCCGCGAAAAGCCTGATCGCGCATACGGGTGCACCAGAATTTGATACAGCCAACATAGCCGTATTCACCAATACCACCAACGATCCTGCCAACGGACGCACCACCCCCGATGGCATCCATATCCAAACACTTTGGGGCGAACTTGCGTATCAATTGGGCGGTGTAGCTGCCTACGACATTGTCCGTAAAAACGATGAAGGCTTGATCGCGCCAGGTGGTATTTTTCGTAAAGTGCTGGAAAGCTGCCAGCCAGCGCTTATTCTGCTGGATGAATTGGCGGATTATTGTGTCAAAGCCTCTGCCCGCAAAGCAGGAAACAGCAGCTTAGCGGACCAGACCATTAGTTTCATGCAGGAACTAACGCAAGCCGTGAGTGAGGTGAATCAATGTGTAGTGGTCATCACCTTACCTGCGAGTGTGCAGGAAGTTGGCAACACCCCTGAAGCGCAATCCGTGCTCAATCAACTCCAAAAGCGGGTAAGTCGCGTCGGTGCGGATACCCAACCCGTGGCAGATGAAGAGATTTACGAGGTGATCCGTTGTCGCCTATTTGAAGGTGTAGGCGATGCTGGGGTCATAGAAGCCTGCGCGACTAGGTACATGGAATGGTATCAGAACCACAAGACCGAACTGCCTGGCAACGTTACCAAAGCGGAATACAAACAGAAGATAGTCAAGGCTTATCCATTCCACCCAGAATTGATTGACGTGTTCCGGGTACGCTGGGCCAGTCACCACGATTTTCAGCGCACCAGAGGGGCGTTGCGATTGCTGGCGGCCATCGTCAGCGATCTGTGGAAACGACAACAATCGCTCCCAGGGTCGAACCTGCTCATACACAGTGGTGAGGTCAACTTTGCCAATCTGGATGCGCTTTCCGGCCAGTTGAAACGCCTCTACGGAAACGGATACGATGCCGTCATCACGGCAGATGTGGCGGGATCTTCTTCCAATGCGTTCAAAATAGATGGCAATAACCCGGAATACAAACAGCTTGGTTTAACGCAATCCATTGCAGCAGTTATCCTGATGAATTCATTTGGTAGCGATGGTGCGAACAAAGGCATCTCGGTGTCGGAATTGAAGCTCCAACTTTTGGAGCCAGATGGTTTCAACCACAACAGTGTGAATGGTGCCTTGGACAAATTAGAGGCGGAAGCCTATTACCTGTATTATGCCCAAACAGGCGGCCAGGGCAAGCGTTATTGGTTTCACACCAAACCCAACATCAACATTCTCATCAATCAGGCCAAGGCAGACATCAAGCCAGTGGACATCGAGGCGGATATCCTGAAGCGCTTGCAGGAGCGTGCCCGCAATGTTGGTCAGTTTAATGTCTTGGTTAATCCATCGGAAGACATCCCCGAACAGCAAAAGCCGACGCTGGTTGTTCTGCATCCGCGTTATCAAGCCAATGCTGAAAAAGTAAATGGCGAAACAAGGCCTGTTATCGAGCGACTGGCGACAAAAAAAGGGAACAGCGAGCGTATTTATCGAAACACCATGTTATTTCTGGTCTGTTCAGAAATGGGCTATAACCGATTGGAATCTTTGACGCGGGAGTATCTGGCTTGCCAGAAAATCAGTCTGGAATACAGTTCGCAATTAGAACCCGAGCAAAAGCAAGAGATCAAAAAACGAATTGACGATGCTGCCAAACAGGCTGAGACGGCGTTGGCGGCGGCCTATTCCATCGTCTTGAAGCATTCAGTAAAGAACGGCATTCGCGTGTTGCCACTCCGGCAATTCAGGGATAGTCTGGATGCTCAAATCAGCACCAACATCATAGCGGCACTCAAAGAGGAGGAGTGGTTGTTGGAATCCGTAGGGCTAAACACCTTGCGCAACAACAACTTGTTGCCTACGTCCACGCATTCACTCAGGGTAAAAGACGTGTACGAAGCCTTTCTGCGCTTTGATGACAAACCCATGATCACGCACCAGGATGCGGTATCCAATAGTCTGTTGCGCTATTGTCAGAATGGGGAATTTTGCATAGCATCGGGAAACGGAACCAGTTTTACCCGGTATTACTTGGGCGAGTCAGTTCCATTTTTTAATGTGGCGGATGAAATATATTGGTTGGTAGACAAAAGTTTGAAACCTGCGCCAGTACCGGTGGAGCCACCCATATCACCGGGTGGGAGATATGACCCAATCGCTACTACCGTTCCAACAGGCCCGAAAGAACCTGCTACCATAGAAGGTGGTCCGCGCGCCCTTCGTTCCATTCAGGTTTCCGGGAAAGTTCCTTTGGAGCATTATACCCAGTTGTTCAGCAGTTTCATTATGCCACTGGCACAGAACAATATAGAGATCGAAATACGGATCAAAGGAAAAACGAATGCCGGAAAACCGATTACCGATAATAGTCCTGAATATAAGGTGGTGAAGGAAGCGGCAAAGCAGTTGGGTTTGGATTTTGAGGAGGAGTGAGGGGAATATTTTGCAATTAGCTTCCAATAAACGCTTTGCTCAAGATGAAAATAGCCTACTTCGATACCGAAATTGATCCAACAAGTCATAAAGTGCTTGACATCGGCTGCATCGTAGACGATGGTAGGAATTTCCATGGTTCTTCGATGGTTGGGTTTACTGAAATACTAAAGGGGGCGACGTTTATTTGTGGCCATAATATAATCCATCATGATTTAAAATACGTCCAAGAATCCGTATCAACAGCAGGGATTCCACTTTCCAATGCCATTGATACCTTGTACTGGTCGCCGCTTCTATTTCCTGATCGACCATATCATGCCCTGCTGAAAGACGATAAACTCCAAACAGAAGAGATCAATAATCCGCTCAATGATGCCATCAAAGCTCGAGACCTATTCCATGACGAAGTGACGAGTTTTCACCGCCTTCAACAGGATCTACAGCAAATATATTGGCTCCTTTTGCGCGATCAGCTGGAGTTTGCTGCCTTCTTCAGGTATCTAAACTATCAGGTTATAGAATCGAATCCTGAGTTTATCATCCGACAATTTTTCCAAGCCAATATTTGCCAGCATGCTGATCTGCAAGGGATCATCCGGAGTCATCCGATCGAATTGGCTTACGCATTGGCTTTAATAAATTGCCAAAACCGGCATTCCATCACGCCGCCTTGGGTATTGAAAAACTACCGTGGGGTGGAAAGGATCCTGGTTCAACTCTGCGGGAAGCCATGCCTGAAAGGCTGTTCCTATTGCAATCAATGGCTGGATGCTAGGGTAGGGTTGAAACGGTTTTTCAATTTTGACGATTATCGATTATATGCAGGGCTCCCTTTGCAAGAGCAGGCCGTCAATGCAGCCATTCAGCAGCGATCCTTATTGGCGGTATTCCCAACGGGCGGAGGGAAATCCATCACCTTCCAGGTTCCAGCCTTAATGAGCGGAGCGCGTGTTAAAGGGTTGACCGTGGTCATTTCACCTTTGCAATCCCTGATGAAGGATCAGGTGGATAATCTGGAAAAAGCTGGCATCACCGAGTCAGTTACCATTAACGGGTTGCTAGATCCCATTGAACGCAGCAAGTCCTTTGAGCGGGTAGAAGATGGCCGGGCCTCCCTGCTCTACATCTCGCCTGAATCCTTGCGGTCAAAGACCATAGAACGACTTCTTCTGGGCAGGAATGTTGTTCGTTTTGTGATTGACGAAGCACACTGTTTTTCCTCTTGGGGGCAGGATTTTAGGGTAGATTATCTTTATATCGCAGATTTTATAAAAAACCTGCAGGAAAAGAAGAACCTCGAAGACCCGATTCCGGTGTCCTGTTTTACGGCGACGGCGAAGCAGAAAGTGATCGCTGACATTTGCGCCTATTTTCGAGACAAATTGGGCCTTGAACTGGAAGTATTTAGTTCAAGTGCAGCCAGAACCAATCTGCATTATAAAGTCTTTGAAAAAGGGGATGAAGAAGCGAAGTACAACACTGTCCGGGATTTGGTTGAAGAAAAAAAATGTCCGACCATCATTTATGTTTCGCGCACCCTAAAAGCCTATAAATTGGCTGAGAGGTTAACCAAGGACGGGTTCAATGCCAAACCTTATCATGGCAAAATGGAGGCGAAAGAAAAAACGGAAAATCAAAATGCTTTTCTGGATGGCCAGGTTCAGATCATGATTGCTACTTCAGCCTTTGGGATGGGCGTCGACAAAAAAGATGTGGGAATGGTCATTCATTTTGAAATATCTGATTCCCTGGAAAACTATGTGCAAGAAGCTGGGCGAGCGGGTCGGGACGAGAAAATAGAAGCGGAATGTTTTGTGCTTTTCAACGAAGAGGATTTGAGTAAGCACTTCATTTTACTGAATCAGACCAAATTAAACATTAAAGAGATCAATGGGGTTTGGAAAGCCATCAAATTTATAACCAAGAACCGCAATAAGGTGTCCAATTCACCCCTTGAAATTGCACGTCAAGCAGGTTGGGATGATAATATTGATGCGATCGAAACAAGGGTAACCACAGCAATTTCGGCACTGGAGGAGTCAGGCTACCTGAAACGCGGGCAGAATATGCCGCGTGTTTTAGCCAACAGCATACAGTCAAAAACCGCCATGGAAGCCATTGAGAAAATAATGGCCTCCACAAAATTTGAGAACGACCGGCAAAAAATGAACGCTGCGCGGATCATCCGAAAATTGTTTTCCAGTAAAAACATAAAAGAGGCCACAGGAGAAGAAGCCGAGACACGCATCGACTACATCAGCGACCATCTTGGCGTTGTCAAGGAGGACGTGATCCGCATTATAAATTTGCTCAGAGAGGAGAAAATTTTAGGAGACAATAAAGACCTCACCGCATTTATCAAAAAGGGAGAATCGAAAAACAAATCCCTTACTATCCTTCAACTTTTCAGCACCCTTGAACGATTCCTGCTTCCTAAATTGGAATTAACTGAAAAACAGTTCCATTATAAAGAGCTGAACGAACTCGCTGAAAGGGAAGGTTTTCAGGACGTTTCCCCCAAACGACTTAAAACCATCCTGAACTTTTGGGCCATCAAAAACTGGATTAAACAGCAACATCACGATTTTTCAAATAATCTAGTAACGGTAATTGCGTGCCATCCCAAACATATTTTGTCTCAAAAGTTAGATAAACGGCTTGAGTTGGCACAATTCATAGTTGAGTTTCTTTATGAAAAAAGCAAATCAGGAGCTGAAGGGGCAGAAATTGAAGAAGTATTGATCGGGTTTTCTATCCACGAATTGAAAGAGGGATTTGAAAAACAAATGAGTCTCTTTCAGGTAAAGTGCACTATAGAGGAAATTGAAGACGCGCTCTTTTACCTTTCACGCATTGCAGCTATAAAGATAGAAGGCGGGTTCATGGTGGTGTATAACCGTATTTCTATCGAACGACTGGAGCAGAACAACAAAGTGCAGTATAAAGCGGAAGATTACCAAAAACTCAATCAGTTTTACGAAAACAAGGTGCAGCAGATCCATATTGTAGGAGAATATGCGAAGAAGATGGTAGAGGATTATGTGGGCGCTTTGCTATTTGTGCATGATTATTTCCAATTGAACTATAACTCCTTTTTGGGTAAGTATTTTCCTGGAAGCCGGCAATCAGAGATCAAAAGAAACTTGACGCCAGCTAAGTATAGGCAATTGTTTGACACACTTTCAGAAACTCAACGTCGCATTATTGACGACAAAACGAATCAGTTTATAGTGGTAGCCGCTGGCCCGGGCAGTGGAAAAACCAAGGTTTTAGTGCATAAATTAGCCTCTTTACTCCTGATGGAAGATGTAAAGCATGAGCAATTGCTTATGCTCACTTTTTCGAGGGCAGCAGCCACCGAATTTAAAAAGCGGCTCATTGAACTCATTGGGAATGCGGCTCATTATCTGGACATCAAGACTTTTCATTCCTATTGCTTTGACCTATTGGGCAAAGTAGGAAGTCTCGAAAAATCAGATAAAATTTTGAAAGCGACCATTGAGAAGATCAAAAACGATGAAGTGGAAATCAGCCAAATCACCAAAGCAGTGTTGGTCATTGACGAGGCACAGGACATGGACGCAGATGAAGCAGCTTTGATCCATGTATTACTGGAAAAAAATCCAGAAATGCGCGTGATCGCAGTGGGTGACGATGATCAAAACATTTATGGCTTTCGAGGTGCAGATTCCAGATACTTTCAAGCGTTCATCACCGACAGAAACGCGGTGAAATATGAGCTTGTTACAAATTACCGGAGCAAAAGCAATCTTGTGGCTTTCGCCAACGACTTTGTCAGAACAATCCCCAAGCGGCTGAAGGAAACGCCCATCTTACCCAAACAGGAAGATTTTGGGGTTATTAGGTTATTCCGATATCGAAGTAAGCATCTGATTTCTGCAGTGGTAAGTGACTTAATGGAGACTGATTTATCCGGCACAACCTGTGTTTTGACCAAAACAAATGACGAAGCAGTCCAGATTAGTGGTTTGTTACATAGGAACAATATCCCTGTACGCCTCATTCAAAGCAGTGATGAAATCCATCTTTCCAATCTGGTGGAAATCCGTTTTTTTCTGGGGGAACTAAACCTGGTGGAAGAAGTCTCAATTATTCACGATGAGGTATGGGGCAAAGCCAAAAAGGAATTGATCTCGAAGTTTCAAACCAGCTCAATGCTCGAAATGGTGTTGGGCCTGATCAAGGAATTTGAATCCATCCATACAAAGAGAAAATATAAAACTGATTTCCAAGAGTTTGTCCGGGAATCAAAAATGGAAGATTTTCTTAAAGCAAGCGGTGAAACTATTTTTGTCTCTACCATCCATAAGGCCAAAGGGAAGGAGTTCGATAATGTTTTCTTACTGCTGGAGGATTTCAATTCAAATTCTGATGAAGCAAAGCGGCAACTATATGTAGCACTGACACGCGCCAAAAAGCACATCTCCATACATACCAATATGTCTTGTTTTGACAGACCTTCCGAGGTCAGGATAAATAGAATTGAGGTTGAAGCATCCCAATCACCGCCTTCTCAAATAGCAAAACTCTGTGGATACAAAGAAGTAAATTTGGGCTATTTCCCTTATGTCTACCATCGTATTGAAAACTTAAAGAGCGGAGACAAACTGATCATTAATGGTGAAGGGTTGGCTGATATTAGAAACCAACTGATCTTGAAATTCTCAAAAAACTTCTCGCTTGAAATGGATAGGTATAAAAAACTTGGATACGTTCCTGTGGAAGCGAAGGTGCATTTTGTGGCTTTTTGGAAAAATGTTGAGACTGGGATTGAAACGAAAATTGTACTGCCAGAAATAGTTTTAGAACGGAAAAAGGATGATTCTGTTCAATTTTAACCTGATTTTTCAAGTAAAAACAGGGGAAAGAAAAGAAGGCGATTTTCGCCTCGCTTGGTATTCAATCCCATTGGGATGTTGCTTGGACATTATTCCCCAAGCCAAGCCGCTTAACGCAGTCCCAAGCGCCCTGCTTGACGTTGTCGCCAAGCAGCAACGTATCGCACATTGGTGGTTAAAAGTCTGGTGTCAAAAAAAATCCAATTATTAATTTTTTAAATAAACTTACTAATGTCAAAAGTTGTTTTTTGCCCTAAAATCTTAATTTATAATCTGTATAAATAATTTATGTTTTGTTATTTAAAAAAATACAAATTAAAATAAGTAAAACAATAAAATAGCCAGTACATTAGCGCTATCTTTGAGTTTAAAATCAATTAATAACAGTTAACCAATTTTCATTTATGGAATCTTTTTTCACACACCCTGTACTGCTTTTTGCAGGATTAGCTTCCAACGATTATGTTGGATTCACCTTTTTTATCGGCTACATGGCTATGTTTGCCGCATCTGTATTTTTCTTTTTTGAGCGTCAGCAAGTAGAAGGAAAATGGAAGACATCAATGCTCATTGCCGGGTTGATCACGATGATTGCCTCGGTGCATTACTTCTACATGCGTGATGTATGGTTGACGACTGGCCAGTCGCCAACACAATTTCGCTACATCGACTGGATTCTGACCGTTCCACTCATGTGCGTTGAATTTTACCTCATTTTGAAAGCATTTGGAGCCAAAATCGACTTGCTTTGGAAAATGATTGCCTACTCTATGCTGATGTTGGTAGCAGGTTACTTGGGAGAAACGGCTTTCCGTTCGTCCAGTGTGATTTGGGGTATTATCTCTACTGTGGGTTATGCCGGCATCGTGTATGAAGTATGGTTTGGTTCTGCTCGGAAACTTGCAGGCAACTCAAACGATGCGAAATTGCAGTCTGCCTTCAAGGCACTGTCTTGGTTTGTGCTGGTTGGTTGGGCTATTTACCCAATAGGTTATATGGCTATTGAAACTGACGGATGGCTGCGCAATGTGATTGATGTGCGCAACATGGACCTTATTTACAACATTGGAGATGCTGTCAACAAAATTGGCTTTGGCTTGGTTATTTACAGCTTGGCCATTGGATCTTCTCGCAGTAACGCGTAATTTTATTGTTAAATAAACGCTTTTGGGCTAACAGTTATTCTACTGTTAGCCCATTTTAATTTCTGCTGTTTTAATTTAAGCAACTGGTTAGCGTGGTCGCGTCTGAGACAAAAAAGAGGCCATTTTTTGCCAGACGAAGCGGATTTTTGTAGGCCGTAGCATCGCTACGGTCAAAAAAATCTGCGAAGTATGGCGGAAAATGGGCCTTTTTTGACCAGACAGCGTGCCACCTAACCAGTTACAATTTAAGCAACTGGTTAGCGTGGTCGCGTCTGAGAAAAAGAGGTCAATTTTTGTCTCAGACGCGATCCCCAGCCAGTTAAAAATCAAATATTTGCAACCAATCAAATCATCAAACTCATTTTAATCACAGCCTACTTGAAAATGTTGGATTTCCACGACAAAATAATTTACTGGAAGGTGGTTGGCATCACCTGGTTTTTTGGTGCCATGGGGTGGTATAATGCGGATTTATTGTTCAAGATACAGTATCCACTGCTGGCAATATTGGTATTGCTTCTGGGACTACCCCATGGTGCCACTGATTTTTTGTTGTACAGGCGGATGAGAGGTCCTGCTGTACAGCCGTTGCAGGTGATTCAGTTTTTTATGTTTTATTTGCTGACTGTGTTTGGTTACTTGGTTTGCTGGGTGTATCTCCCGTTATTTTCCCTCATACTCTTTCTGGCGGTGTCTGTGTATCATTTTGGTCAGTCAAATGGACAATATCTGCAACTGCCGCGTTGGAAGTCCTTCATCCTGTACGTTTCTTGGGGATCTTTTTTGTTGAGTGGGGCTTTGCTTTGGCACTGGGAGGAGAGCAAGGTAATTGTTGAACAACTTTTGGGTCTTACACTGGAGTGGTCGGCCAGTTATTGCTGGAAAATACCGTGGTTTTTGCTGCTGATTAACGTGTTTTTGCTGCTGGTTTTCATTGGCCGCACAGAGTCGAAAAAATTATGGCGAGAACTCACAACCCTGTTGGTGCTGTCGTTCATGCTCTATAGTACGCCGTTACTGGTCGGATTTACCTTGTATTTTACCCTTTGGCATTCCTTGGGTTCGCTACTTCATCAGGTAAGGTTTATTAGAAGCCAGTGGCCCCGGTTTACGTATGCACAGTATTATCGACAGGCAGCACCGTACACCCTTTTGGCTGTTATAGGTTTATTTTGTTTGGTGCTCTGCCAATCCTATTTTTTTCCAAATTTATCGGTAATCAGTTTGTTTTTTGTGATGATTGCCTGCGTAACGCTGCCCCATATTTTTCTGATAGAGGCAAGTTATATGCAAGGCAATATCGGCTCAAACGATGAAGATGTGTAACCCAAGTTAGGTGGTTACGAAGATGTTTGAGTAACTGACATTACGCCCCTCCCCAAAATGGAATTAAGAAACAATGTGCAGAACCCGTAACAGGGTCTTCTAAAATTGATGCTTGTGGCGTAAAAAACCTTGAAACGAAACCACAGTTATCTCCAATTGCTGTTACAATTACTCCTCTAGGGTTAAGATTTATTTGGTCAAATAATTGCCGGTCAATGTAACTGGTTAGGAGGTCACGTCTGAGACAAAAAATAGCCACTTTTTCGACTCAAATACGACCTCCTAACCAGATATAACTACGTTGTCTGGCAAAAAAAGGCCACGTAACTGGTTGTCTTACATTTTGACCACCGCGCTTGACCAAACACTTTTTCCATCGCTCACACGGACAAAATACATGCCCGATGGGAATCCATCCAGTGAAATGGGTTGGGTAAATTGGTCTGATACATTGGCAAGGGTTGTTTCCGCGTGGATGATGCGGCCGTGTACGTCGCGGATACTAATTTCCAGCGGTATTGCTGCAAATCCTCGAAGGTCGATCATTACCTGTTCGCTTGCCGGGTTTGGATAAACGCTGATAAACTTGGCGCCGTCTGTTTCTTCTGTAGCTGTGCCAATTTGAGCGATCACAAAATCAAACTGTACGCCACCGCCGAAGTCGGGGTTAAATGCTTTGGCAGGTACCAAGGTGCCACTGGCGAGTGGACGCATCAAGTTGACTGATCCGCTTCCATTTTCCGGGAAAAACCAAAAAGAAAGGCCATCGTTGCTGGCATCGATAAAGTCTAGGGTATAACAACCATTGGGAAGATTCAGTAAATCTAAGTAGCTGGTGTTGGACAACATGTCGCTGCGGCTCATGACGGTGTTGCCACCGGCGTCTTTGATGGTGTAGCTGTAGTCGCTGCCGATGTTGTTGGTATTGGTTCGGATGCGGAGTGGGTTTGGGAAGCTAAACACCTGTGCCGGGGTGAAAGTCATGTTGGCTTGGTTGTTGGCCGATTCTTCGTCTGGTTGGCCATTGACCGCTGCAATTTGGACTTGAAAAATTTTATTGGCCTGACTGGTTGTCCAGAAGGTGGTTGACAACACCGGTAGTGCCACTTCTGTCTGAGCGTCTGGTTCGAGATTACCTGACCAAGTGTAGGTTTCTGCGGTGCCGCCTTGTACCAGGTATTCAAAGCGCATGGTATGGATGGTGGAGGAACCGTTGTTTTTTACCAAGATCAGGGGGGTACTGCATGCCGGGTTGATGCGGGCGTATTCCACTTGTTTGTTGTTGGGGCGCATGACGGTTTCAATGGAGGCGTCCAACGCGTGGTTATAGGCTCCATAGCTCACCAACTGATTGGATACCAAGTAGTTGGACTCAGATAATGCTGACCCGTTGAGACCGTAGTCAAGGGTGACGGTGCTTCCGGGGGTTGCGTCGAGGTTGAATTCATGGACATCAGTGGCCATGCCGGGGCACCAACCTGCTCTGTCGAACACCCAAGTGCCTCCTTGTGGGTAAATCGGGTTTTTCCCGCAGTATTTCCACACATCGTACTGGAATTCTTGGTCGCCGCCATTGACATTCAGGTAGTGCTGCTGGGCAATGAATTCGCCGTTTTGCCCGTGGCCGGTCACGGCAGATCGCAGTTTGAAATGTTGTGCAATGTTACTCAAGGCCATTGTGCGTGGTTCGAACAACCGGTCGTCCAGAATGTCTTGGTACCAACCCCTGCCTTCCGGCCAAATATTTTGGATGTTCAAAACGGGTTTAGCAGGTTTTCCCGCCACGAAAATAAATTTCAGGTCCAGGTCTTCCTGCCATTCGCCGCCAAATTCCACGGACAACACTTTGTTGCCTTGCAGAATGGGCCCAAAATCGGAAACATCAAAAGTGAATACTTTGCCGGCTGCACCGAGACTGAGTCCGTTGCCATAAGGGGTGACGAGCGAAAGCAACTCGAATCGCGCGGCTCTTTTGGCGTAATAGGTGAGGTTTTGGATTAAAATGGTGTTGTCAGGGGTAACTTGCACGTGGTCAACGATTGTGTTTGTTTCTGGATCCAGTACGTTCATGGCGCCAGCAGGAAAGTAATAACTGGTGTCAAGCACGACCAGATCGGTTCCTGAAACGCCATAATGAAGTACTTTCTGTTCAGCGTTTTGCACGGAGTCGAGCACCAAAATGGTCTGATCCGCCACGTTGAGGTCGCCTTGAAGGAAGGTCGTGTTTGGGCGCAGGGTGGAGCTGGTAAAATTTTTATAGAGGTCTTTGCCCCTTGTTGGGAGCCAATTGGGCAGGATAACGGAGGCTGTGGCTGCGGCGGGGCTGTGGTCAGTTGCCAAAAATCCAGCACCTTCATCAAAGGTGTAGTAAGCCCTCAAATGGGCAAAGTCAGGATGGTCTGAGGTTATTTTTTTTCTCATCCAAGCTGCAATGGTGGCTTCGTCAAGTTCTTTGTCCCATATTTGGAATTCATCAATTTTCCCGTAGTACGTGAGGGAATGGTCGGCAGAACCACCCAGTATTAGGTTTTTAAAATCGATAGGGATGCTTTTTCCGGTTCCGCTGTGCCACAAAACGCCGTTGAGGTAAATTTTCATGGAGCCGGTAACCGTATTTTTGGTGAAAGCCCAGTGGTTCCACCGGCCTTCAAACGCCAGGGTGTCAGCGGCTTTGTCGATGCGATCGTAACCGCCGCCAGCGCCGCCACAATCCCAATAGACGGAACCGTTGCTCCAGGGCAGATGTACATTGATCGCGCGTGCACCGGAAGCATTGTTGCCTTCGAAAATGGTGGAATTGACCGGGAGGATGGTGGCATCACCGAAATTCCAAAGTGACACGGTGATTTCAGTGGAAATACCGGCCAATGGTACTGTTGGAACATCTACATAACTGCCACGCCCAAAATTCAGGGCGTTGTCGGGTTGGCTGTTGACCAACGCAGCCGGGTACCCGGCATCGGTTGCTTGTACGGCTGCCGTACTGCCACCGGGTGCGTTTGAACTCCACTCTACCAGCAGGTTAGAGGTGCCGTCCCAGGCGAATGGCTGGTAAAAGGGGAAGGTTATTGGACCCGCGAAGTTGACCGGTTTATTTTGAAAAAACACATCTGTGAAGCCCGACAAGTCAGGATTTTCTGCCGAAAGTGATGTTTTCGACGTATTTTTGACACTGATTTTGAAGAAGCCAAGTGCCGATCCTGCTTGATTCAATGCCAAAGTCAGGCCGTGGATGTTTCCCGCTTGCAGCCCTGCCGCCGTGAGTTCAGTCGCTGTGAACAAAAATTGACTTTTTTGAAGGCCGGAGCCTTCCGACAGCGTCAGGTCTTCGCTGCCGTTGCCAACGGTACTTTCTACGGGATTTCCGCCGGAAAATTCGGTTTGGTGTTGTAAAAATCGGTAGTAGGTGAAGGTCGGGTTGTTGGCATATTCGAAGCTATTGCCGGAAAAACCGGAAATGACGTATTCCGGGAAAGTTTGCCGGAAGGAATCTATGCGGGAGGGGTCGGTCACAAAGGTGTTGCAACTGTAATCCCATTCACCACAAGTGGCGCCATTGCGGCAACGCATGTTGTACTGAAGATAAATTTTGCGCCAACTTTGAGCTGGGTTATCCGGAAAATGGAAAGTATCGCTCCGGAAATTGTCGGTCCAGCGGATGGTTTGAACCACCGTGGTGTCTTGTCCGACCGCTATTCCGGCGAAAAAAAAAGTGATCAGGAGGAGTATTGTGTACTTCATGGATGAAAGTTGAAGGTGTAATGGATAGGAAGGCAGCAAATATAGCTTATTCAGCCTATTCCCCCGTTGAATGTGGTTCTAAACCTTTAAATATTTGATTTATACACGTCGATGCCATGTTTCGTTGGCTCTGACAATGAAACATAAAACATGTACAGCATTTCAGAATTGTGGATTTATCCCATCAAGTCATTGGGAGGCATTTCCGTTTCGGAGTCCAAAGTGGAAATCAAGGGCCTTCAACATGACCGCCGCTGGATGTTGGTGGATGGAGCTGGGCGTTTTGTGACCCAACGCGAGCGACCGGCGATGGCCCTGCTTCGCACGGCCTTGGAGCCAAGCGATTTGCTGGTATTTCCTACGGGAAAGCAGTCGGAGCCGCTCCGTATTCCTTTGGCTCCTGAGGAAGATACCATGGAACGGGTGATGGTGGATGTTTGGGGTGACCGGTGTGCGTCAAAGGTGTTCCCTGATTCGATAAACGATTGGTTTTCAGGTATATTGGGGCAATCATTGCGATTGGTGATGATGCCTAACACCACGCGGCGCCGCGCAGATGGGCGCTATGCGCCAAAGGGGCAATATGTGAGTTTCGCCGATGGATTCCCATTTTTACTGGCAGGGCAGTCGTCACTTGATGACTTAAACAGACGTCTATTACAGCCCTTGCCGATGAACCGATTTCGCCCCAACATTGTTTTTACGGGTGGTGGGCCATTTGAAGAAGATGGGTGGGAAGGATTTGACATTGGTGATCAGCCGTTTCGAGGGGTGAAGCCCTGTGCACGGTGTGTGGTGACCACCATCGACCAAGCTACCGGCGAGCGGGCTGCTGAGCCGTTGAAAACGCTTTCAGCATACCGAAAAATAGGCAATAAAATTCGGTTTGGGCAAAATGTCGTGTGGCTTGGCGAGGGTACAGCAATCCTGCGGGTGGGGGATGTGCTGCGGCCTTATGACGGGCCTTAGTTGGTTTATAACTGGTTAGGAGGCACGCTGTCTGGCCCAAAAGTGGTCATTTTCCGCCATACTTCTCAGATTTTTTTGACCGTAGCGCTGCTACGGCCTACAAAAATCCGCTTCGTCTGGCCCAAAATGGCCGATTTTTTGTATCAGACGCGACCACGCTAACCAGTTACGTTTATTTACAAAATTGTTGGAGCATAGTTTCTGCTTGACGGTATCCGTTATCGGCTGCGAGTTGCCAATCAGCACAGGCGCCTGTTCGGTCGCCCAAACCGTGTTTGGCGAGCGCGAGGTTGAACATGGTATTGGCGCCTTTGGGGTTTATTTTCAGTGCGAGGTTAAAAACGGGAATTGCTTCTGCGAAACGCTGTAAGGATGCGAGGGCGTTGCCTTTGTTGTTGAATGCATCCACCATCGTGGAATCTAGGCCAATGGCCATGTCGTATGCAGCGATGGCAGCGGTCATTTGTCCCGATGCTGCGAGGGCATTTCCTTTTCTAAAATAGTAATCAGCTTCTGGTTTTTCCCGGATGGCCTCATCGAATGCGGCCACTGCGCGATCGTACTGTTTGGCTTCGGTGTAGGAAATACCGATGGCTACCAGTATTTGATTTTTTGGATTTTTGATGCCCAATTCAAGTGCTTTGTTGTAATCTGCAACAGCCTTGTCGAATGCGCCGGCATTGTGAGCTGCCTGGCCGCGGCTAAAGTAGGCATCTGCATAATTTGGATTAACGGCCAGTGCCCGGTCGTACATTGCGATGGCTTCCGGATATTTTTTTAGGTTGATGAGGGTTACCCCCATGTTGTACAGCGCATCAAAGTCCTGAGGATTGGCCTTGAGGGCCTGTTCATACGATTGGTACGCCTTGTCATAATCCTTGAGGTCAAGGTGGGCCAAGCCTTTGTTGTTCCAGGAAAGGGCGTCATTGGGGTGTTTAGCCGTTACATTTGCCCAGAGTGTTACACTAGAGTGCCATGTTTTGTTTTGAAAAAACGTCAGTACCGTACATAGCCCCACAAACCCAATTGCCAATAGAGGCAATGCCTTTTCCCCAGTCATTTTAATGCGACCTGCTGTCACATCACCGTACCGCTTGGCCAGTATAAAAAATAGTCCGAAGTAGGGGATATAGGTAAAACGATCAGCCATAAATGCTTTGCCGGCTCCTTTGAACTGTAGAACAAACATGATGTTGACCAAAAAAAACAGGCATCCGAACGCAAGATCACGGTGGTGCTTTGCACTGCGCCACACCAGCCAGCCCAGTCCCGCCAATACCAGCGGTGTGGCGTAGTATAGGATCGGAATTGCACCCAGCGTAGGGTAGGGGTAATACGCCGAAAGCCCCATGGGAACAACGAATTTCCACAGGTAGGCGCAAAGGGAAAATGTAGCAAAAAAGAAGCGGTCTGTGGGTGGATAACCGGTCTCTTTTAAGCCCTCTGCTACCCCCAAGAAGTGGATCCCAATCAAGCCAATCGCGAGTGAAAGCAACCAAAACGGCCATTTTTCGAGCCAAACAGTCAAACTTTTTAGGTTTCGGCCTGCTAAATAATCGAGGCACAACAACGACAGCGGCAGGGATACTGCCTGGATTTTGGAGAAGTAAGACAGCGTACCGAGCAAAATGGTCAGCAACATCCACCGTTTTCGCCCTGATTTTTCTGTGAGGTATTTCCAGTAGGTTAACAAGGCTGCGAGGTAGAACAAACCATACAGTACGTCTTTCCGCTCGGTTACCCAGGCAACGCTCTCACTGCGCATTGGGTGTACGCCAAACAATACAGTACCCAGCGCCAATGCCCAGCCGCGCAGACCCAATGCGCGAAATAGAAAAAACGCCATGGTGGTTGCACCCAAGTGTAATAATACGTTGTCGAGGTGATAGACAAAAGGATTGAAATTCTCCATCACAGATGCTCCGGGCTGTACGACAGGGTCTATCAGGTGCTCTAGACTATAGCTCAATACAACCAGTGGGGAATAGTTGCCACAGGTATGGCCGGTGAACATGGCATAGATGGAGGAACCTGAAATGGGTTGAATGAGGGTGTTGAGCCAAAGATAACCATGATCGTCCCAATTGACAAACCCTGCGCTGAGGGTATTTGCAAAGACCGCGAAGGTGAGTGCCAAACAACCCAGTAGTACCATGTTGTCTGTCACGTGGAATGTGGCGGTGTTTGATGTGTCAGGGGCTTTTGCAGCGGGTTTATGAGGTGGCTGTTTCTTCTTTGACATAAAGCGCAAGGTTATTTTCTTGTGCAAAGAAACTGATTAAACGTATTTTTACACCATATAAAAGAATTCTCATGCGCATTATTATACCTATATTTTGTTTTTTGTTGTTGTCTGTACTGGTTGGTGCTCAGACCATTGTTCTCCATTGTGGTAAAATAATTCCCATTGATGGAGAACCCATTAGCAATGCTACGCTTGTGGTCGAGGGCAATAAGATTGTGCGCATAGAGCGCGGTTTTTCGGCAGTTCCCCTGGGAGCCCAGTTTGTTGATCTGAAGCGCAACACGGTGTTGCCGGGCCTCATTGATTGTCATGTGCACTTAGAGTGGGAACAGAGTCGCAGTTCGTACACAGAAAAATACACCCTCAACGAGGCGGATATTGCTTTTCGCGCCGCTGTGTACGCCCGCCGCACCCTCGATGCCGGCTTCACCACCGTGCGTGACTTGGGTGGTACGGGCGTTAATATTGCCCTGCGCAATGCCATCAACAGCGGCTGGATCATTGGGCCGCGCATCCTCACGGCCGGTAGGGTGCTCAGTATCACAGGCGGGCATGGTGATGCCACCACAGGAAGCCGATGGGATCTTTTTGATCCGCCTATTCCCGAAATGGGTATTGCCGATGGCCCCGATGCGTGTCGTACCGCCGTTCGTACCCAAATAAAACGCGGGGCAGACTGTATTAAAGTGTGTGCCACAGGCGGTGTATTGTCTCTTGCTCGAGATGGTCGCTTGCCCCATTACAGTGAAGATGAACTGGCCGTGATCGTCCGTACTGCGCGTGATCTTGGCATAGACGTTGCTGCCCACGCGCACGGTGATGAAGGCATACGCCGAGCCGTAGAGGCCGGTGTTGTTACCATTGAGCATGGTTCCTTTATGAGCGACGCCACCATGGATGCTATGATTCAACACGGTACTTGGTATGTGCCCACGCTGACGGCCGGACATGCGGTAAGCGATAGCGCGCAGTTCGCCAAGGGTTTTTTCCCGGAGGTTGTGCGTGTTAAAGCACTGGAAATCGGCGCCTTGATCCAAGCCACCACCGGCAGAGCCCATCGCAAGGGTGTTAAAATAGTATTTGGCACCGATGCAGGTGTCTTCCCACATGGAAAAAATAACCTCGAATTTATTTATATGGCCGACGCAGGCTTTTCTAATACTGAAATTCTGCGCGCCGCCACCATAGAAGCCGCCACTATGCTACACCTGAACGATAAAATTGGCACCTTAGAAACGGGAAAACTGGCCGATATCGTCGCAGTGGATGGCGATCCGCTGACCGATATACGGTCCATGTTAAAGGTGGTGATGGTGATGAAAGATGGGGTAATAATCAGAAAATAATGTAACTTGTTAGCGTGGTCGCGTCTGAGACAAAAAAGTGGCCATTTTTTGTCAGGCGAAGCAGATTTTTGTAGGCCGTAGCAGCGCTACGGTCAAAAAAATCTGCGAAGTATGGCGGAAAATGGGCCTTTTTGAGCCAGACAGCGTGCCACCTAACCAGTTACTTTTATTGTTAGTTTTCTATGTACACCATGCGATTGTCAACCAAAACTAAAATTTACATTGCCCGCATTTTACACGCCTTGATCACGTTCTTTACAGGAAGTGATCAAAGGGTCATTGTAAGAGGTGGTATCAGGTACCATGTGGATCTGACGGAGGGAATAGACTTGTCACTTTATTTGTTTGGCAACTTCCAAAAGCACATATTTTGCAACAAATACTATAAAGAAACGCCGGACGATGTGATCCTAGATGTTGGCGCCAATATCGGTAGTATGACACTTCAATTTGCTCAAAAAGTACCACAGGGAAGGGTGTATGCGTTTGAGCCGACGCAGTATGCCTTGGATAAATTGATGAAAAACTGCTCTTTGAATCCGATATTGGCAGAGCGCATAACGGTTATCAACACTTTTGTATCAGTAGAATCAGCGCATGAACCAGATATTCAAGCATATAGTAGCTGGAAGGTGGATAGCTCTCACTGTACGCCTGTCCACGACATACATTTGGGCGCCATCATGGCCACCACGGGTGTAAGCGCCATTTCTATAGATGATTTTGTTCAGGAAAATAAAATTGAAAGGATCAATTATATTAAAATTGATACCGATGGCCATGAATATAAAGTATTAAAGGGTTCAGAGAACACCATTGCCCGCTTTAAGCCAGTGATAATATTTGAAATCTCAAAGTATCTTATGGTGGAATCAAATACTTCTTTCCAACATTTTTTTGATTTATTTCAGAAGTTCAATTATCAACTCTTCGATTCCGACACGGATCAAAGCGTTGACATGACGAATTTTGAAAAGTTGATTTCTGATGTTGGCGCTACGGATTTAATTGCCGTTCCCAAATAGTCATCATTTTTTCCAGATACCCCCAATCCCTACAGCATACAATTTCTTATTGAGTGCCGGAACATCTTTTTCCAGTATTTCTGTTGCAGTTGCTTTCAAGACCGACCATTCAGCATCCAGGACTTTTTTTAGCTCAAAGGAGGGGTTGTTTACCACAGGAATATCGCTTTCGGTCTGGTTGATGAGAAAAATATAGTTGGCTGAAAATTTGTTCGGGAAGTTCTCCACATCGTCGTAAGCTTTCGATTTTCGTTGCACCATGGCTTCATCCCATGTCTTCATTTTTTTTACGAGGGCAGCCCCTTCCATTTGAATCGACTGGAAGGAAGGATCTGTAGAAATTGTACCGAGTAATTGGACCAATTGTTCCCTTTTGGCGAAAATAGTATTCACCAATTGGTGCATTTGGGTGAACTGATTTTCCATGTCCAACATCACCTGATGGTAGGCTTTGTAATTCTCTATGCCATTGGAATACAATGGGTTGGATAATATTTCTGCCGAGGTAGAAACCTGCTGGCCACCCAATTTCAAGTTAAATGTATATTTACCAGGAGGGGCTTTGTGCCCCCCATAGCTGCATTCATAATAAACGTCTGGAATGCCAGGCAGGGTAGGGTAGCGCATATTCCAAACGAATCTATTGAGCCCGTTGTGTGTTGTAAGTGCCGGATCTTCCGAAGGACCACCGTCCCATTTTTTATACAGGCTATCTTTTTGGGAGCTGAAACGGCGAACCAAATTGCCGGCCTCGTCTTTGATTTCAAGGGAAATGGTGGTGTCCTTGGATAAGCCGGCCAAATGATAATACAAGACAATGCCATTCGCAGGATTTACACCTGCGGTAGCAGTAGAACCGGTGAAATCGTCGTCTGTTACATCCAATTCACTTTTTCCATTGGCCAGAAAAGCATTTTCAGGTGAATAAATGGTGGGTTCCTTGCGGTCTTTTTTGTACTGGCCTATCACATTTACATCATCCAAGATCCAAAATGATCTTCCAGATGTGGCAGCAATCAAATCACCTTGGTGTATCTTTAGATCCGTAATGGGGGCTATCGGTAAATTTAATTGGAAAGATGACCAAGATGCCCCGCCATTCCAAGAAATATAGAGGCCCAATTCAGTTCCGGCAAACAGTAGGTCTTTTTGTTGCACATCTTCCCTGACTACCCTAGTAAATGCATTGTTGGGAATACCGGTTGTTATTTTCACCCAGCTTTTGCCATAATCGGTGGTTTTGTACAGGCCAGGGGTATGGTCGTTGAATTTGTAGCGGGTTGTAGCAATGTAGGCTGTTGCTTTGTCGTGGGGGGACACCTCAATGGCATTGATCAGGCATTCCTGCAAACCTTTAGGGGTCACATTTACCCAGTTTTTGCCGCCGTCTTTTGTGATATGCACCAATCCGTCGTCACTGCCGGTCCAGATAACGCCTTTTTCATGTGGAGATTCCACGATATAGGCCAGTGTCCCATAATTTTCTGCTCCGACGGCTTCATTGGTGTAGGGGCCGCCGCCTTTTCCTTGTTTTTCTTTTTCGTTGCGGGTTAAATCGGGTGAAATTTCACGCCATGTTTTGCCCATATCACTGGTGCGCAACACATATTGTGCGCCATGGTAAAATGTTCCGGGCTCGTGTTTCGACCATACGATCGGAGCATTCCAGTTGAAGCGGTACTTGATGTCTTTGGCATCGCGACCCAAATACTGAATGGGAGCTGCCATAATGTTGGTTGCGGCGAGCGCTTTCGTATCCAGCACCTCAATGGTACCTTGGTAACTGCCGCCAACCACATACCGTGGGTCGTCTGGATTAAAGGCCAAAAAAGCACTTTCACCACCCGCGGAATAGGTCCAGTTGTCGGTGGTAATGTGGCCGCTTCCAAAAGCCCGGTGGGCAATTGACACAGAGGAATTGTCTTGCTGACCTGCATAAATTCTGTATGGAAATTGGTTGTCCACGTTGATTCTATACAGTTGAGCGGTGGGCATATTATCTTGGGAACTCCAGGATTTTCCGGCGTTGAAGGTAATGGCAGCGCCCCCATCATCGGCGATAATCATGTTTTTGGAATCCTTTGGATTGATCCAGAGATTGTGGTAATCGCCATGTGTATTGGAAATGTCTTCCCAGGTTTTACCGCCATCGGTGGATCGAAGGGCGGGCGCACTCATCACGTACAGGGTATTGTCGTTTAAGGGATCCGTAAACAATTCAATATAATACCAAGCCCGTTGAATCAATCGGTGGTCTTTGGATACCAGGGACCAGTTTTTCCCAGCATTGTTGGAAACAAACAAGCCTCCTGCTTCTTTTTCTGAATCACTTTCTATCAATGCATACAACTTTTCGGCATTGGAGCGACAGACAGCAACGGCCATTTTACCCATTTCTTTCGGCAGCCCGTCTTCCATTTTGTCCCAATGTTCGCCGGCATCCGTTGATTTGTACAACCCACTGCCGGGACCGCCACTGATTACCTTCCAAGGCAGACGCCCATGTTCCCACATCGCGGCGTACAGGATGCGTGGATTGTTCATGTCCATAGACAATTCAGCGCAGCCGGTTTTGTCGTCTACAAAAAGCACATTTTTCCAGGTTGTACCACCATCGGTGGATTTGTAAATACCCCGTTGGGCGGATTGGCTGTAAAGTGCGCCCTGAGCGGCTACAAAAACGGTATTGGGATCTTTAGGGTCTATAACAATACGGGCAATGTGTTGTGTCAGTTCAAGTCCGATGTGTTTCCAAGTTTTACCGGCGTCGGTTGATTTATAGACCCCATCGCCATGGTGTGTCATCACGCCCCTAACGGCATGTTCGCCCATCCCTACGTAAATGACATTGGGATCGTTTTCAGCAACGGCCACGGCGCCCACGGATCCTGTTTTGAAAAAACCATCTGAAATATTGGACCAGTTGATGCCCATATCCTCCGTTTTCCACAGTCCGCCGCCAGTGGTGCCCATATAATAGGTGTGGACATCGCTTACAACCCCAGTGGCTGCTACAGAACGTCCCCCTCGGAAGGGCCCAATGTTGCGCCATTTAAGGGGTTTGAAATAAACGTTCAGGTCGGTTACCGAAGAATCCTTTTTTGTTTGGGCCTCAGCATTAAAAAATGCGGGCATTAAACCCATGATCAGCAGCAAATATTTATGCATGATTCGACTTGATATTTACGATTTTATACGGGTGAAAGGTACGTACTCAAGGCGGCTTTTTTGAGTATGTGAAAGTAGAATTGAATGACTTTCAACGCAATCAACACTATATCGTACTTTCAGACGCTATATTAGCACAACATTTGACTGTGTTGCTGTGGCTAACATCACGAATTCTTTAAAATTGGGGTAAAAATGCCCGTACAATGAAGGGGTGGTTCATCGTGTAATACCTCGTTATTGCCTAAATTTATTCGCAGTAAAAAAAGCAACTGGTTAGGTGGCACGCTGTCTGGCCCAAAAAGGCCCATTTTTTTGTCTCAGACGCGACCACCCTAACCAGTTATAAAAAAAATCCAGTAAACAACAGCACCATCCGTATAGCCCATTTCCCCAATTTCGTCGCTGTTCGTCGGATAAAATATCACTATTTTACACAGCGCACATCTAAGTTAAAAGAAAGTTGGTCTTGCCGATGATGGCGTTGTTTACTGGAAATATATTGTCAAACTATGCCAAGTCGAAGCGATCTAGGTTCATCACCTTGGTCCACGCCGCCACGAAGTCTTTTACAAACTTCTCTTGTGCGTCCTGACAGGCATAAACTTCTGCGATGGCCCGAAGCTCAGCATTAGAGCCGAAGATGAGATCTACCCGTGTACCTGTCCACTTGATTGCGCCGGTTGAACGATCCCGGCCCTCAAACGCGTCCTGAGCATCCGAGGTTGAGTTCCAAGTGATACCCAAATCAAGTAGGTTCACGAAAAAATCGTTGGTGAGTGTCTCTGGACGATTGGTGAACACACCGTGCTTGGCCTGATTGAAGTTTGCGTTAAGAACCCGCATTCCACCCACGAGGGCGGTCATCTCAGGCGCTGTCAGCGTCATCAGTTGCGCTTTGTCAAGCAGCATTTCTTCTGCTGACACGGTGTGTTTGGGCTTAAAGTAGTTGCGGAACCCGTCAGCAGACGGCTCCAGCACAGCAAAGGAGTCCACATCGGTATGTTCTTGGGTGGCATCAGCCCTTCCGGGGGTAAATGGAACGGCCACGGCATGACCGGCTTGTTTTGCTGCATGCTCAATGCCGGCGCATCCAGCCAACACAATTAAGTCGGCCATAGAAACATGTTTGTTGCCAGCGTGCGCGCTGTTGAATGTTGCTTGGATGCCTTCTAGGGTATTCAGCACGTTCGCCAGTTGAGCAGGATGGTTTACTTCCCAATCTTTTTGTGGCGCTAGGCGAATGCGTGCTCCGTTGGCGCCACCGCGCTTATCGGAACCACGGAATGTTGCGGCAGAAGCCCAAGCCGTTGAGACCAGTTGAGACACAGACAGTCCGGACGCAAGTATGGTAGCTTTCAGTGCGGCGATATCAGATGCTTCCAATTGTGGGTGCGCCACAACTGGGATAGGGTCTTGCCAGATCAGTTCTTCTTGGGGGATTTCCGGGCCGAGGTAACGCGTTACCGGTCCCATATCGCGGTGCGTCAGTTTGAACCAGGCGCGGGCAAATGCATCCGCGAATGCGTCTGGATTTTCGTAGAAGTGTCTTGAAATGGGCTCATAAATTGGGTCAGCCCTCAGGGCGATGTCGGTCGTGAGCATAAAAGGGGCATGGCGTTTTGCCGGGTCGTGCGCATCCGGCACGGTACCTGCGCCCGCGTCACCAATTGGTTTCCACTGATGTGCACCGGCGGGACTCTTGGTCAGTTCCCAATCAAAGCCGAACAGATTTTCGAAGTAGTTGTTGCTCCACTTTGTTGGGGTAGTTGTCCACGCGCCTTCCAGTCCACTGGTAATGGTGTCCACGCCATGGCCGCTGCCAAAAGCGTTTTTCCAGCCGAGTCCCTGCTCTTCAATGCTCGCACCGGCAGGTTCCGGACCGACATACTTGCTCGGATCGGCGGCACCGTGTGTTTTGCCAAAGGTGTGTCCGCCGGCAATCAGGGCAACAGTTTCTTCGTCGTTCATCGCCATACGGCCAAAGGTTTCGCGAATATCGCGGGCGGATGCCAGGGGATCAGGATTGCCGTTGGGGCCTTCCGGATTTACGTAGATCAGCCCCATTTGAACGGCGGCAAGCGGATTTTCTAGTTCACGGTCACCCGTGTACCGTTTGTCACCCAGCCATTCGCCCTCTGGTCCCCAATACACGTCTTCTTCGGGTTCCCAGACGTCTTCACGTCCGCCTGCGAAACCAAACGTCTCAAATCCCATGGACTCGAGTGCGCAGTTGCCGGCAAGGATCATTAAGTCGGCCCATGAAATTTTTCGGCCATACTGTTGTTTGATGGGCCACAGCAGCAAACGAGCTTTGTCGAGGTTTGCATTGTCGGGCCAACTGTTCAGTGGCGCAAAACGTTGGGTACCAGTACCTGCGCCACCTCGACCGTCAGAGATGCGGTAAGTGCCAGCGCTGTGCCAAGCCATCCGGATGAAGAATGGTCCATAGTGACCGTAATCTGCTGGCCACCAGTCCTGAGAGTTGGTCATCAGATCGAAGATATCCTTCTTTACGGCACCCAGATCCAAGCTATTGAACTCGTCCGCGTAGTTAAACGACTCCCCCATCGGATTGGACAGGTTGGAGTGTTGGCGAAGGATGTTCAATTTCAATTGGTTGGGCCACCAATCACGGTTTCTTGGGCCGGCGCCGGCGCTTTGTTTGAGCGTGCCACCAGAAAACGGGCATTTGCTTTCCGCGTTGACGTTGTAGGATGTTGTGCTCGAAGGTGTCTGTTTTTCCATTTTTTATAGATTAACAAATTATGGGTAATGATTTGTAACGAGTTCGTATTTTCCAATGATTTAATGCTGCTTCATTCCTGTCTTTAAGTCCTACAATAATACAGAAATTTATCCACCAAACAACTATTTGGAGGATCTAATTATCCCTGTAAACGGCAAAAAAAGTACAAACACAACAACAGGATAATAGGCGTATTGTTTGTATGAACGGCGGATATTAGCAAGACAAAATGGGCGGGTGTCAATTGCTTGAAAACCAACGTCATCATCTGCGGACTAAAGTGAATGGAGGGCCTCTTAGGCTGTGCGGCGTATGGCCCAAAAAGGGTCTATTTTAGTGCCATACGCGACCATTTAACTTCCTCACCTTGAATTTGAACCTTGAATATCGCCCCTAGCAATTAGAAAGCCGGACTTTTCCGGACAACCACGATCTCTCCACTGGCTGGATGTTCAAATTCGATTTGATCGGCGTGTAGGTACAATCTTTCCCCTTTGTTGCCGTACAGTTCATCGCCGAGTATGGGGGTGTTCAGCCCCATTGGGTGGGCGGCATGGACGCGCAATTGGTGTGTTCGGCCGGTGATGGGGTGAAAGTGCACGCGGGTTATGCCTGGGTTGCGCGACACGACCTGCCATTCGGTACGGGCGAATTTCCCGTGTTGATAGCATACCATTTGCCGGGGCCTATCGTCTAGGTCCACGCGCAGAGGCAGGTCTATTTGGCCTATTTCGCCGGCGATATCGCCTTCCAGTAAGGCTACATACCGTTTTTTGATGGTACGTCTTATGAATTGACGTTGTAATTCCTTGTGTACCTCGGCGGTTTTGGCCACCAGCATTAAGCCGGAGGTACCCATGTCGAGGCGGTGCACAATGAGGGGCCCTGTGGCATCCGGATATCGTTGTTTCATGCGAAAATAGACTGAATCGATCACGTTTTTTCCTGGAACAGAGAGCAGTGATGGAGGTTTGTTGATCACAACAAGGTATTCGTCTTCGTACAGAATTTCTATTTCTAGGTCGCCGGCCTGCGCCGAGCGCATGGGATTGTCGTCTAAATGCATACCCTCTAACATGTGTGTCAGGATTGGTTCGCATTTGCTGTGGCACGCGGGGTAAAACTGGCCGTGTTTGCGGATTTCTCCCACAGGCGATTCTCCCCACCAAAATTCTGCCAAGGCAATGGGCGTGAGGTGGTGCAAGAAGGCATACTGCAGGAGTTTGGGGGCTGCGCATTCACCTGCTCCGGAGGGCGGTAAGGCGACAGCGTTGTGCTGAAAAATAGCCGCAAGGCTTTTGCGGTTTCCAGCCTGGTTCAGGAAATAATAATGATCAAAAATATATTGCTGAAGGGTTGCAGATTTTTTTTTGCGGGATTCTTTTAATGCCTGAATCTCTTCGGCGAGGGGTGTAATCTGTATCTGAATATCTTCCAGTCTTTGTTTCCAGTATTTTTTGAGGTCTTTTAACTGGTAGTGATCGCGCATACTTTCTTCCACCAGGGTAGCGTCTAGTGCTTGGAATGCGTCGTTGGAAAGCAATCCTTCTTGCGCCAATCGGCGCTGTTTCCGGGCGAGTTTACCGGCTTTTGCTTTTTGTTTTTCGGCGGCCAGTTGTTTTTCGGCTTCAGTTGTTTCTGCTTGAAGCAGGAGCAAGCGTTTCGCTTGGTGTGGATCTTGTTGTAGGCGTTCTATTTCGCGGTTCATGGCGCTCAGCACGGCTTCTTCTTTTCGGTAAAACCCCGCTTCATCCAGCAGGTCGAACACGGGAGGAACAAAACCGGGATGGTGTGTTTTTCCGCCCAATTTACCAGAAAATGCTGCCAAATACCCCATGTCATGTTGTTGGTTTTGTACAATCAGCACCCCGAACATTTTTCCGTACACGGTACCTTCTTGTTCGGGGTCTATCCCAAAATTATGGTCCCAGGCTGTTTGACTGGCAAGATATTCCTGGAGTTCTCTGGCCGCTTGAAGGCACAGTGGATGGGGCGTATAGTGGAAAGGAAAGGTAAACCGCTCCGGCAGTGGGCAGTCGGGAAGTCGTTCTTGAAATCTGGTAAAACAGGCCGGAGCATGGGGCATAATCATGGTAGCGTGATGGGCAAATAGTCGGTGCAAACTTGACTACCCCCGCGAGCATGTCAAATAACGTGCAAAGGTAACTAACTTAGGCTGCTCCCTGTTTGGCCCATCAAGGCCCATTTTTCCAGACTAGTGCGCCCATTTTTTAGCTCTAGTCCAGATATAGTCTATAAAAATTGCTTTTTTGATCCAGAAACGACCACCCAGCCAGTCACGTTTTTTGCTGTTTGCAGTATCAATGGTTAATATCACGCACCCTTTAAGAACGAAACAATTACTTTTGCTGGAGATATCCAGCTTGAAACCGGCTGTGTTTATCCCACACATATTGATTGGTAATAGGTTTGCTAGCACGCTGTCCGGCCTGTTCCGGTCGCAAACACCCAACTGGTTACCAGTAATATTGGCAACACGTATTGCTTTCTGATCACACATATCTGGACCATGAGGACTTTTTCCTACACAGCCATTTGTAGTCAATAAATGCCAAAAAAAGTGCAGAGATACAGCGGTCTAAAGCCATCAATCTGCGCAATATACAACCTGAATCACAAACATAAACAGATCCAATCATGCTCTCTGAACTCAAATCATTTCTTTTTCGCGGCGATGTGCTTTCGTTGGCCGTAGCGGTTGTCATTGCCGGCGCTTTTCAAAAAATTGTTGATTCTCTTGTACTTGACGTCATTACACCGGCCATTGGCATGATCGTCGGTCAAACGGATTTCTCAGGTTTAATGCTGGGAGAAATTAAAATTGGCAATCTTATCACGGTTGTTGTGAATTTCTTGATTGTTGGCACGGTACTTTTTTTGGTGATTAAAGCTGCCAGTAAAAAGGTTGAGTAATCGCAACCAGTCGTTTAGGTCGCGTCTAAGACAATTAAGTGGCTCATTGGGCAACTCATTGTGCAACTCATTGTACAATGAACGGTGCAATTCATGGTGCCACTCTACCAGTTTCAAAACTTCGTTATGACAAAAAAAGCGTTTCTACTCATACTTGACGGCTGGGGCCTGGGCCAGAAGCCGGAAGCTGATGCCATTTTTCAGGCCGACACCCCTTATTTTGATCAACTTTGGGCAAGCTGTCCACACAGCACCCTTGTTACCTTCGGGGAAGAAGTGGGCTTGCCTGAAGGGCAAATGGGCAACTCCGAAGTGGGCCACCTCAATATTGGCGCCGGCCGTATTGTCTGGCAAGAGTTGGCACGCATCAACAAGGCCGTCCGCGATCGGACGTTGCACAACAACGCAACGCTGCTCAAAGCCTTGGATTACGCCAAATCAGCGGGCAAAGCGGTGCACCTCATGGGCTTGGTCAGCGATGGAGGTGTGCATTCCCATATTGATCACCTGAAAGCCCTCTGTGATATTGCCGTAGAACGCGGTTGTCCCAAGACGTATGTGCATGCTTTTACGGATGGTCGCGATTGTGATCCAAAAAGTGGCGCCGGCTTCATTGAAAGTTTGCTGCAGCACCTCCAAGACAAACCTGTTGCGCTCGCAACCGTTATCGGTCGCTACTACGCCATGGATCGGGATAAACGCTGGGAACGTGTCAAGTTGGCCTACGATCTGCTTGTCAACGGGCTAGGGGAATCGGTCGATCATTTTCCCGAGGCTATCCGTAAAAGTTATGCGGCAGGGGTAAGTGACGAATTCCTACAACCCATGCTATCAGCCGCGCTGCCTGACAAACAAGCCGCCATCAAAGAAGGCGATGTTGTGATCAGTTTTAACTTTAGAACGGACCGCTGCCGTGAAATCACCCAAGTGCTTACGCAGGAGGACTTGCATGAGTTCAACATGCACGCCATGTCGCTTTATTATGTCACCATGACGCGTTATGATGACACCTATAGCAACGTACATGTAATGTTTGAAAAAGACAACGTTACCATGACGTTGGGTGAAGTTTTGGAAAGGGCGGGCAAAACCCAGGTGCGCATTGCAGAAACAGAAAAATACCCCCACGTGACGTTTTTCTTTTCAGGTGGACGGGAATTGCCTTTTGTCGGAGAACGGAGAATTATGATTCCTTCGCCCAAAGTTGCCACCTATGATCTTCAACCTGAAATGAGCGCTGAGGGCATCACCCTGGCAATTATGGAAGATATACAGGCCAATACCCCCGATTTTATCTGCCTTAATTTTGCCAATACCGATATGGTTGGCCATACAGGGGTGTTCAGTGCGGCCATGAAAGCGGCCGAAACTGTTGATGCCTGCATCAGCCGAATCATACCCTTGGCACTTGAAAAAGGATACGAATGTATCCTCATCGCTGACCACGGCAACTCAGATTATCTGATCAACGACGATGGCACCCCCAATACGGCCCACACCAAAAACCCGGTGCCCTGTATCCTTGTTTCCAGCAACCCAACGACTCAAAATTCCCTTCGCGCAGGGCGCTTGGCCGATGTCGCACCAACGTTGCTGGACTTATTGGGGGTTCAGAAACCACAAGAGATGTCTGGACAAAGCCTGTTGACACCGCTTCTTGTTTAAAAACTTCGTAACTGGTTAGCGTGGTCGCGTCTGAGACAAAAAATGGCCACTTTTTTGTCTCAGACAGCGTGCCACCTAATCAGTTGCGCGTAAACTTTCCTACAGGGCAATTTCTGACAAAAACCTGACGCCTGATACGCCAACTATCCATAATTTTGCGCCAAAATCAAAACACTTATGCGCCAATTTATGCTTTCGCTTACTTTTCTGGCTTTGTTGCAAATGCCAATTATTGCACAAAACCATCCCGTACCTGCAGCAGCCACCACGCCAATACCTGAAACCCACCTAAAAAACATTCGTCAGTTGACGTTCGGTGGTGACAATGCTGAAGCCTACTGGAGCCCCGACAGCAAATCCCTCACTTTCCAAAGCAACAATGCCAAGTGGGGACTCCAATGCGATCAAATTTTTACCATGAAGGTGAAAGATGCTGCAGGAGATAGCACCTACAAGCCTCAAACCATCAGCACCCTGAAGGGCAGGACAACCTGCTCGTTCTTCATGCCCGATGGCAAGCACATCCTCTATGCCAGTACCCACGAAGGTGGTGCTTCCTGCCCACATACCCCCGATTTGAGGGCGGGCGGCAAATATCTTTGGCCTGTTTTTGAGACCTTTGACATTTACATCGCTGATTTGAAAGGAAACATCACCAAGCAACTGACCAACACCCCCGGTTATGATGCGGAGGCCGTATTGAGTCCCAAAGGCGATAAAATTCTCTTCACCAGTGATCGGTCTGGCGACTTGGAGTTGTGGACCATGAACATTGATGGTACCAACCAAAAACAAATCACCTTTGATTTGGGCTACGACGGTGGTGGTTTTTTCAGCCCGGATGGCGCCCAAATTGTGTTTCGTGCCAGCCGACCCAAAACCGCAGAGGAGATCAAAGAATACCGTGATTATCTTGCGCAACACTTGGTGGCGCCAACCAACATGGAAATATATACCTGCAACGCGGATGGTTCCAACCTGCGTCAGATCACCCACCTTGGCAAGGCCAATTGGGCGCCATTTTTTCACCCAGCCGGAAAAAAAATTATCTTTAGCAGCAACCACTTGTCCAGTCGCGGATATGATTTTCAGTTGTATATGATCAATGCCGACGGTTCCGGTACGGTGGAGCAGATTACCAGTCAGAGCATATTCAATTCATTTCCAATGTTTTCCCCCGATGGAAAACAGTTGTCGTTCAGTTCCAACCGCAACAACGGCGCCACCCGAGATACCAACGTATTTGTGGCAGACTGGGTGGATTAGCCCGCACAGATTTTTTTTGCCAATTAATTCCATAAAATGACAGACTTTGGTGGGCGTTTTCGAAAGAGAACGCCCATTTTGTTTATAGGTAACTGGTTAGGTGGCACGCTGTCTGGCCCAAAAAGGTCCATTTTCCGCCATATTTCGCCCATTTTTTTGACCGTAGCAGCGCAACGGTCAAAAAAATCCGCTTCGACTGGCAAAAAATGGCCACTTTATGTCTCAGACGCAACCACGCCAACCAGTTACGTTTTTAGAACCAAACCATTAACCATGTCCCGTTTTTCCTTAATTGCGTTGTTCCTTTCCGGGGCACTGTTGGTGGCCTCTTCCATTTTTTATTATCCGAAATGGCAAAAGGCCGATACCGAAGCCACCATCAGTTGGGATGTTTCTGGTTATTACCTCTATTTGCCGGCAGCGATTGTGTACCAAGACATAAAAGAGTTGAAATGGTGGGGTGCTATTGAGCAACAATACCACCCAGGCCCTGGGATGGGACAGGCTTTTAAGCATCCGTCGGGGAATTATGTGCTAAAATATCCAATGGGTCAGGCATTGCAGTTTCTGCCATGGTTTTTGACGGCGCACGTATTGGCTGAGCCACTGGGATATCCGGCAGATGGATTTTCCAGGCCATACCAAGCTGCCATCAGTTGGGGAAGCTTGGTGGTTGCCTTGCTTGGTTTGTGGTTTTTGCGTCGGGTTTTATTGCTTTATTTTTCGGATGGTATTGTTGCTTCGGTGTTGGTGCTCCTTGTATTTGGCAGCAACTACTTGGAATATGCTGGCATCACGGGTGCAATGACCCACAACTGGCTGTTTACCTTGTACAGTATCTTGCTTTTCAGCACGATACATTTCTACAGAAGGCCCACCTTTGGCTGGGCGGCGCTGATCGGGTTGTTGGTTGGCTGGGCGGTATTGACCCGCCCCACAGAAATCATTGCAGCGATGATACCTATTTTTTGGGGTGTCCATTCGATGGCTACCCTACGCCAACGCATAACTTTTTTAAAAGCTCATTTTTTAAAAGCAATATTGGCGGCCTGTATTGCCGGATCGGTAATATTTTTACAGTTGTTGTACTGGAAATACGCATCGGGTGAATGGTTGGTGTACAGCTATGAAGGGCAGGGGTTCACTTGGTTTCCGCCACACATTGAAGACGTTATGTGGAGTGCTCGCGCGGGGTGGCTGGTGTACTCGCCTGCCATGATTTTCGCAGTGGTGGGGTTGTTTATGCTGCGCCGGCGTTTGCCGGCTGTTTTTCCAACGGTATTGGTGTACTGTTTAACGGCCTTGTACATCACATCGGCTTGGGATATTTGGTGGTATGGTGGCAGTTTAGGGCAGCGCGCGATGGTACAAACGTATCCGCTTTGGGCATTTGGAATCGCTGCTTTTATATCGTGGCAATCGCAGAAAATATGGCGCCGTTGGGTGTTTTTGGTCGGTGTTTTTATCGGAGTGTACCTGAATCTTTGGTGGAGTCACCAGGCGCATCGGGGAGGATTGTTTTTGGGTGAGCAAATGACGCGGCGCTATGTAATTAAAATTCTGGGCCGTTATGAGGTAGAGCGTGACTGGCTAAAATTATTGGACACCAAGGAAGCCTTCCAGGGCGATGCTAGGCACAACGTTCAGGAGGCTTTTTCCGACAATTTTGACCTTGACAGCACCGACATGGTAACCGCTGTATCACCTATTCGTGGCGCCAAATCGCTGGTGCTCGACCAAGATCACCCGTTTTCGCCGGAATTTGAGTTGCCTGAGGGGATCCGAGCGCATCATTGGCTGCGGGCATCCATCACGTTCCGTTGTCAGCCCAAGGAATGGGAATGGTGGGCGATGACCCAGTTTGTCGTGCGGTTCAAACAAGGCGATAAAATCATCAAGGACCGGATGATACGCCTACAGCGCCACGTGGACGGCAGCGAAGAAAAGCGAATTTTTTTTGACACTAAAATTCCAACAGAATCCTTTGACCGTGCCACCATATACTTATGGAACAGCGGGAGCAACAAAACCATCCTGCTAGATGATTTGCAGGTAGAAACCTTCGACTGATTCGACAGGAACATAGGGTGTTTTTTCAGAGACGGGAAACCTATAATCGTGAAATTTCATGGAAGTGTACATAGCTGTGCAATCCCTTTTTACTGTTAACTGGTTAGGCGGCACGTTGTCTGGCCCAAAAAGGTTCGTTTTCTGCCACACTTCGCGCATTTTTTTGACCGTATCGATGCTACCGCCTGTAAAATCAGTTTCTATTGGCAAAAAATAAGCACTTATTTGTCTCAGACGCGACCACCTAACCAGTTACTGTTACTTTTGCGTTATTGTGTTTGAACTCGATCCAGCCAAGATACTCCATTTGTTCGTCTATGACCCAGACGCTAAGTTGCTGTTCAACAGTGGACTCTTTATTTTTTTATTTTTTGGGTTCATGGCAGTCTACCGGTTGTTGTTGCCACACCAGCGTTTGCGCATACTTTGGGTAACCCTTTTTTCCCTCTATTTTTACTATAAGTGTGCGGGTATATATTGGCTGTTACACGTTGTCATCGTCGTAGTTGATTACCATTTGGCGCATTGGATGGAAAATGCCGCCACGCGAAGGGAAAAAACTGCCTTGTTGGCAACCAGTTTGGTGGTAAATTTGGGGATGTTGGTATTTTTCAAGTACAACATCTATTCTGAATTGTGGAGTGAGCTTTCTGGAGCGCCCTTTGATCCTTCGAAGGTTTTCCTACCGGTCGGCATTTCATTTTTTACATTTCAATCGTTGAGTTACACCATAGATGTGTACCGTGGGGAGCTAAAATCATTGGATAACATCCTTGATTACGCATTTTTCGTCACATTTTTTCCGCAAATGGTTGCTGGCCCGATCGTGCGTGCAGCGGATTTTATTCCACAAATACACAAGGAGCCCCTCGTAACCCGCGAAGATTTTGGTCGGGGAATATTCTTGATTGGTACCGGGTTGTTTAAGAAGGCTGTCATTTCAGATTATATCAGCGCCAACTTTGTTGACCGAGTGTTTGATTCTCCGTTACAATACACGGGCATGGAAAACTTGTTTGCAGTGTACGGATACGCGATGCAGATTTATTGCGACTTCAGCGGGTATTCCGACATGGCCATTGGCATTGCCCTACTTATAGGATTCAAATTTCCCATCAACTTTGACTCGCCCTATCAGTCAACCAGTATTACTGAATTTTGGCGCAGGTGGCACATTTCTTTGTCCACATGGTTGCGCGATTACCTGTACGTACCATTGGGTGGTAACCGCAAAGGTCGCTGGCGAACCTACCTGAACCTGATGCTGACGATGCTGTTGGGAGGCCTTTGGCATGGAGCGGCGTTTCGTTACATCATTTGGGGCGCACTACACGGGTTGGCCTTGGTGGTTGAGCGATTATTTAAAGAGAATGTGTCCACTGCGCCGGGTCAGTTTCGCACGTTGTTGGGTGGTTTTTTCACCTTTCATTTTATATGTTTTTGTTGGATTTTCTTTCGTGCGCAAGGCATGGAAAATGTGCAAAACATGCTTAGTCAGATATGGTATAACTTTGAGCCACAGTTTTTAACCTCGTTTTTGGACGGATATGCCGGGGTGGTGTTCTGGGTCTCACTCGGGTACTCGTTACACTTCATGCCATCCAATTGGGAAATATGGGCTCAAAAGACGGTGGTTGACGCCCCCTTATTTGCCAAAGTCTTGGTCACATTGCTCATCATCATGCTGGTCATGCAAATAAAATCCGCAGAGGTACAGCCCTTTATTTATTTTCAATTTTAGTGCAAATCGCATTACAATATACGTTCTTTACCCAAATACCCCGCACGGGCCTGCCACAATACATCTGCGGCATTTAGGTAATGCTGTATAATTACTTCATAAGACAGCACTTTTTCATAGGACTCCGCCCGGGCGGTTACGCCATCATTGAAATCATAATTGCTCAAGGGATGGTACAGGTCTGCCAATGGCGCCGGTATATCGGGGAGGCGGTAATCGAGGATGCCATTCCGCGGTTTTGTCAACACTTCCCACGAGATGTTGAGATGAATACCGTATCCATTTCGGGTGCGGGTGAACGCCAATAGATCAAAATCGCCGAGGCATTGGACAGCGAACAGGCGTTTGTCGGACAAACTTGTTGGCGCCAGGTCAAAACCAGGTTTGGGCAAAGTAGGTGGCATAGAACTGTAAAAGTGATCACTGAGGTAGGTATAACCTCCTGCGTCAGATGCTGTTCCCCGCAATTGAAGCCTGAACCCGTTGTAAGGCCGATTGGCATTGAAAAGGTCGTTGTTGACAGGCTCGAA
Organism: uncultured Bacteroidota bacterium; assembly: GCA_903933805.1. Classification (GTDB taxonomy): domain Bacteria; phylum Bacteroidota; class Bacteroidia; order Chitinophagales; family Saprospiraceae; genus M3007. The sequence goes on from CAIZLM010000124.1 coordinate 37,344, forward strand.
AATTTCCACCTTATCCAGGAATGGAACAAAGGTTCCGGGCGGACGAAGGGGCTGGCTTAAAGGCAAAAACTGAAGTTTTGCCGTGTCAACGATGCCATCCACTTGATATTTCCAATCCGCAACGAATGGAAAATTGAGCGTGAGGGGAGGGGCAAAAATGGGCAACATAAGGTTTACGTCCAGTGTATTTGCCTCTACCGTTTCGCCACCGATGTTGTTGAAACGGACAAATCGCCAAAAAGGATTGCCATCCACGAGCACCCGAATCCAGCATTGTCCGGTGTGGTAGCACCAATAGTCGCCGGTGAAGTTGTTGCTTGCTTCCGGCTTCGTAATCGCATAGGCATCCGGAACCACGATGCTGTCCAGCGTATTCATGCCGGTGAGTGAAAACTGGACAGATGAAGCCCGCTGAAAAACAGAATTTTGGAGATGTATGGATTGCCGGCTTCCTAGGTTTGTGTACGTTGAAAGGCTCAGAAACGTATCGCGAACACCAGTTCCTGGCGCGTCCAGGGTGGTTATTTTTACGACAGTACAGTCGAAGTTATCCGCGGGGGTACTGTTGGGCACCTGTAAAAGAATGGTGTCATTTTCGGGCACCCAACGGAAGGCTTTGGTGGCTCCCGTGTTTGGGTCGCTGACGAAAACAGCAAAACGCGCATTCAAAGCATCGAAATCATTCCGCACCAAGAGTTCAAAGACTGGCGCTGGTTCTGGAGACACTTGGTTTTTTTCGCAGGAAAAAAAAGAAAAAATGATAAAAAACGCGATCGATCCTCGGATATTCATAGCAAACACGGTTGATGTTTCTTTTATTCAACGAAAAGAACTGCGTATTGTTTTACGGTTGTGGAACGTGAAATAGCGCCCTAAAAACACATTCTTAAAAAAAACATCCCCTACATGTAAGGTATGACGGATATTCGCCCCTTCAAATGACCCCAATATCCACTTTTCCATCTTTTAGAACGACTAATTATCATGAAATCAATTGCAGTTTTTTGTGGCGCCAACAAGGGCAACAAACCTTGTTTTGAAGAAGCCGCGACCGAATTGGGGCAGGTACTTGCTCAACGTAGTATCCATGTAGTTTTTGGCGGCGGAAGTGTTGGGTTGATGGGTGTTTTGGCCGATTCCGTGTTGGCCAATCATGGTTCTATAACGGGTATCATCACCCATCAATTGAACGGCCTCGAACTTGGTCACACCGGCGTAAAAGACATGATCGTGGTAGAGACGATGTCAGAACGCCGGAAGTTGTTGATTGAAGGTACGGATGGTATCATCACCCTGCCGGGGGGCTACGGCTCTCTCGATGAACATTTTGAAGCGCTTACCCTCGCACAATTGCTACAGTATCAGCGCCCGATTGGCCTGCTGAATGTGAACGGATATTACGAGCCACTGATTCAAATGCTGGATGTGATGGTGGAGAACGGGTTTCTTCGACCACAAAACAGGCACCTGTGTATCGTCTCCGATAATATTGCCGATTTATTGGACAAAATGAAACGTTATGAGCACCGCGCACTCGAAAAATGGTAGAAAGTGGTTAAAGTTCTTTTAAAATCCCTTTTGGGCGTCGTCAAATGGCCTGTATCCTGTTATGGTATCACTACATTTGTCCACTGAAAACCATCCGATTGAAATGAATTTGGCTATGCGTATCTTATCTTCGACTTGTATTCTTGTTCTGGTTGCCGCTTCTTGCGTTGTAGCACAAACGTCGCCAAAGTCCGTTGGAAAAGCTACGGCAGTTACGCCGTTGCCCAAGGCCGCAGCGCCCGCCCAGCCGCGTTCAGCGCCGCCAGTTGCGGCTGTCACAACAACGTCACGTGGAGGAGAACTGAGTCCCTCGCAATACTCCCTGCGCAACAGCGCGACTGCCCAACCTGCCAATAACCAGTCATTATCGCCAAGACCTGTCAAAAAGACTTCGCCAGTTAAAATGGTGCAAAAAGTTACCGTGCATTGGATGTCCTTGGAACAGGCGCTAGAAAAAAGCAAGCTCGAAAAACGCAAAATATTTGTGGACGTTTATACCGACTGGTGTGGGTGGTGCAAGCACATGGACAGTACCACATTTCTCAATCCGGCTGTCGCAAGCTATCTCAACGACCATTATTACGCCGTTAAATTCAACGCGGAGCAAACCCAGGATATTTTTTTTAAAGACAAAGTGTACCGCTTCCAGAAAAATGGCAGCCGCGGTTACCACGAATTGGCGGCACTTTGGCTCAACAATCGCCTGTCATTTCCAACCGTTGTGGTATTGGACGAAAATCTAACACTTATACAGCCCGTTCCGGGGTACCAAGATGCCGGAAAAATGGAAGCCATCATCAATTATTTCGGATCCGATAGCCACAGAAGAGTGCCTTGGGAGACGTATGAGAAGGCTTTTACGCCGCATCATTGAGTGTCAGCCGGACGGTGTAAACAGTCAGAATAATGCGCTTGGAAATATTTAATATTGAAGCGCTACTAGTGATATACCAACAAGGAAAGGCCGCCAAGGATTACCCGGGCGGCCTTTCAATACTCAAAACCAGCCTTAGCGGTTGGCAGAAGAGAATTTCAGTTCTTTAATACGCGCTTTTTTACCCACCAGACCACGGAGGTAGAATAGACGGGCGCGACGCACTTTACCGCGTTTTACGACTTCAATGGCTGCAATGTTGGGATTGGAGAACGAAAAAATACGTTCTACGCCTACACCGTGAGACATTTTGCGGACGGTAAATGATTTGGTAAGGCCATGGCCTTTAATTTGTAGAACATCACCACGGTAATCTTGCTCGCGGCTTTTATCGCCCTCCACAATATTGTAAGTCACAACGATCGTGTCTCCTGTTTTGAATGCAGGGAGTTTCGACTTCGTTAGCAGTTGGTCATGTACAAACTGGATTGCTTCCAATTCTTTCATTGTATCAAAATTTGAGTGTCTTTCTAATAAAGAGGCGCAAAGGTACACCCACTATATTCAAAAAAAAAATCTAGAGATAAAAAAACGATTCAAATCTTGTCTGCTTGTTGGCAACCCCGGTTGCTTTTGCTGCGTCAACCCAATATTGGGCCATTCAGGTCGGTTTTAATAAAAGATCTACCCATTCAGCTTGTCGCTTCTAAGATGCAAAAATGGCCACTCTTTGCCAGACAGCGTGCCACCTAACCAATTAAAAAAAGTAACTGGTTAGGTGGCACGCTGTCTGGCCCAAAAAGGCC
>CAIZLM010000125.1 GCA_903933805.1 uncultured Bacteroidota bacterium
CCAAAACCATCGCCAGAACTGTTGACGACCTTCCGATTGGTGTATGCAAACGACAGGTTATTGCCAAATTTTACACGTTTGTTGCTGATCTCGCCGTTGAAACGCAAGCCGTATTTTTCAAATCCCTGCCCCCTGAATACACCTTCTTGGTTAAGATACTCGCCTTGCAAGTAATAACTGCTGCCTTCAGCGCCACCGGAGGCGCTCAGGCTGTACCGCTGTATGGGCGCACGGTTGAATATTTGGTCCAGCCAATCCACATTGGGCAAGGTGTCCAGTATCGACAGATCAAAGGTGTCCAGTTGCCTCACCGGATCGCGCAGGGTATTGGCGTTGTTGATCGCCTCGTTCCGGATGGTCAGGTAGTCGCGGGAGTTGAGCAGTTCCGGCAGCCGGTTGGCCTCTGAAAATCCTGAGGATGCATCAAATTGGAAGCGCGGAATGCCCGATTTTCCCTTTTTAGTGGTGATGACAATAACACCATTGGCGGCCCTGGAGCCGTATATGGCCGCAGCAGCGCCATCTTTCAACACCTCGATGGACTCAATATCATTCGTGGAAAACATGTTGATGTTGCCGGTCGTCGGAACGCCGTCTATGATGAAGAGGGGATTGTTGTTGCCCAAGGTGCCTGCTCCGCGGATGCGCACGGCAATGTCGTCCCCAGGGGCTCCCGTTACTTGCGTCACCTGTAATCCGGGGGCTTGTCCTTGCAGGGCCTGATCGATGCCCGATACGACGAGCCGCTCGATGTCTTTGGATTTGACGGAACTGATGGCGGAGGCTACGTCTGTCCTGATCTCTCTTCGGTAGCCCGTCACGACCACGTCTTGCAACATTTCCGAACTCGGCGCCAGGACAACATCCAAGGTGCTGCGTCCATTGGCCGAGACCGTTTGGTCGGAAAATCCAGTGTAACGGAAAATCAGCACCGCTTCTTTTCCGACGGTGATCTTGTATTGTCCGTTGGCATCGGTTGTGGTGCCATTGGCGGCGCCTTTTTCCGACACACTCACCCCAATAAGGGGCTGCAGATCGTCGGCAGCAGTGACTTTACCGCTGATTGTTGTCTGCTGGGCCACAGCCGACCAGTGGCTGCAAAGCAGCATGGACAAGGCAAAAAAAATAGGCTTGCAACTTTCCGCAGACACCATTGCGGAACGGGCAAGTCCGAAAACCAGTTGCTTCATACTTTCCAAGTTAGTTTTACTTTCCAATTGAACCATGCTGGCAAATGTCCCCTATTCAATAAATAAGAATTGATACTTTAATGTGAATAGATGGTACTTTTGCGGACGACTTGTTTGCATTTCTTCCATGTAATAAAATATTATTCTAAAAATGGACATTTACCGTGAGATTACCCCACTCAAAGAACCGGATGTACTGGTGGTGCTGGACTCCGTGAACAACGGTTTTGACTACCCGATTCACAGCCACCCCGAATTTGAACTTAACTTGGTGGTGGGCATTTCAGGCACTCGGATCGTAGGGGACAGTACCGAGCGGTACACCCATGCGGACCTGGTATTGTTGGGTCCTTATTTATACCACAAATGGGATGCTGAGGAGGCTTTACAACAAAGTGGACAACCATACCGAGTTGTTACCATTCAGTTTGCCATGGACTTGTTTGCCGGCCACCTTTTTCAGAAGGAGCGTTTTTACAAAATCCGCAAACTGATGCGCGATGCGGCACGGGGTATCAAATTTCATGGAAAAACATTTGATGCCGCCATGGAGAAGATGATTGGCTTGACGGAGGACAAGGGCTTTGCCAGTATCATTGAGTTTATGCAACTGCTTGATTTGCTCTCACAATCTACCGAAACCACTTTTCTGGCAAGCGAAGGATTTTCGCCGCAGGCCCTCACCACCGACAACAATCGAATTCAATTGGTGTACGGATACATATTAAAAAATTTCACCAACAGTCAGATTAAAATTGGCGACGTCGCCGCTTTGGTCAACATGACTTGTTCGGCTTTTAGTCATTTTTTTCAAAAATACACCACCAAGAGTTTTACCCAGTTTCTGTTGGATGTGCGGATTGGCCATGCCTGTAAATTGTTGTTGAGCACCGATTCTGCCATCAATCAGATTTGCTACGGCGCCGGTTTCAACAATGTGGCAAATTTCAATCGGCTGTTCAAAAAATATCGCTCCTGCACGCCCTTGGAATATCGGCGCCGTCACAAGGAAAAAAACGATTTCGATTGGACCAAACAAATAACCCCTTGGCAGTTTATGCCGCCAAGATCCCGCCAACACCAAGATGCCGTTAAACCCGCCCAATATGCTACCAAATTGATGCATTTGTGACGGATCCATTTTCCTGCATACTTTTGCCCTTTCTTTTAACGCAACGGGTTAGCGCGCCACCCAACCCGTTACATTTTAACGATATATTCACCCAAATGAAAATTTACAAGGTATTTCCCCTCTTTTTTTGTGCACTTTTTTGCCAATCAGACGCATTTTCTCAGGACTATTTCCAACAAGAGGTGGACTATAAAATCGCTGTTAAGCTGAACGACGAGCAACACACCATCTCCGGCAATATCGCGATGGACTACACCAACCACGCCCCCGATACCTTGCCTGAAATTTGGGTGCACTTGTGGGGCAATGCTTACAAAAATCGCCAAACGGCTTTTTGTAAACAAAAACTCCGCAGCGGCAACAGCGAATATTATTTTGCGAAGGAGCATGATCTCGGCGAATACGATGCGTTGTTTTTCACCGCCAACGGTAGGACTGTTGACTGGAAATACGATCCTAAAAACCCAGACATCGCCGTATTGACCTTGCCGGAACCATTGGCTCCTGGCGGACGTATCCGCATTGAAACGCCGTTCACCCTCAAAATTCCGGCCTCCTTTTCTCGACTCGGCCACGTAGAAACGTCCTACCAAATGACCCAATGGTATCCCAAACCTGCGGTGTACGATCAACAGGGGTGGCATGCGATGCCCTACCTCGATCAGGGCGAGTTCTACTCGGAATTCGGCAATTTTCAAGTGGATATTACCCTGCCTGAAAATTACGTGGTGGGGGCAACGGGCGTCCTGAACACCCCGTCGGAAATCGCTTTTTTACAGGAAAAAGAAGTGGAATCCCGCGCCGCACTTAAAAAAGGGATGGACAAAAAACACGATCCCTTTCCGCCTTCGGCCAAACGCATGAAAACCCTTCGATACACCGCGCAACGGGTGCACGACTTTGCGTGGTTTGCCGACAAACGTTTCTTTGTCCTCAAAGACACCGCTCATCTGGCTTCCGGAAAATCGGTTGACTGCTGGGCGATGTTCACACAGGCACAATCCGATATTTGGCAAAAAGGCGCCGCCTATGTCCGGCGTTCCGTTGAGTTTTACTCCGAAAAGGTTGGCGACTATCCCTGGCCCCAAGCCACGGCGGTGCACTCTGCGCTGAGTGCCGGCGGAGGCATGGAATACCCGATGGTGACCGTTATTGGTGATGCGGGCTCTCCGCGAACCCTCGATCAAGTCATAACCCACGAGGTGGGGCACAACTGGTTTTACGGAATTCTGGCCTCGAATGAGCGACTACACCCATTCATGGATGAAGGCTTTAATTCCTACTACGAGCGCCGTTATATGGAACAGTATTATGGCTCCCCGGAAGCCATGTCCCTGCCCAAAAAATTGTTCAACCCCAAACACAGTGGCTCCCTCATAGAAAATGGCTTACTCCTGCTGGCACTCAACCACCAAGATACCCCTCCTGACTCGCCCTCCGATGACTTTACGCAGGCAGGCTACGGCTTACAGGTGTACATGAAAACAGCCTTTTTTATGACTTGGCTGGAAAAATCAATCGGAACGGCAAAAATGGACGCCGCGATGTATGATTATTACCAAAAATGGCAGTTCCGACACCCATACCCGAAAGATTTTGAAACAGTAATGGCTGAAAACGCCGTGGATGCCGGCTGGTTTTTAGACGCCATGCAAACCCAAAAAAATGCTGATTATGCGCTGAAAAAAGTCGTCAAAACTGGCGAAGGCAAATGGTCCCTGACCGTAGAACAACAGGGTACCCTGGACGCACCCTTTCCCATTTCTGCCCTGAAAGACGGGGTTGCTGTCAAAACAACTTGGTACAAACCACGGTTCGTGGGCCGGGGCCTCCAACAGCTTGACTTTGAGGCGCTCGAAGCCGATGCTTTTGTGCTTGACCACGAACGGGTAACATTGGATTTGAACAGAAAAAATAATACCCAACGGGTCAAGGCTGTTTTCCCGGGATTGGAGCCGTTGCAATTGAAATTGATCGCACCGTTCAAAGACCCGAGCCACAACACGGTGGGTATTACGCCTTGGGTGGGTTGGAACAACACCGATAAAACCATGGTTGGCCTCGTATGCTACAACCCGTTCGTGCCGCCGCTCCCACTCCAAGTGTACCTGTTGCCCGGATACGCACTTGGTTCCAAAAAATGGGTAGGTCTTGCCGATGTGCGCTACCGGTTTTATCCGGGCGGTTTTTTTCCAAAAATCACAGCCATCATTACCGCCAAATCTTTTCACCTGGACCACTTGCCAACCACCAACCAATACACCCGATTCTTTCGCATTGCGCCCCAAATTCGCGCAGAATTGCCGACTAAAACAGCCACTTTTAGCCATTACCTGCATCTGACAACGCTGTTTATGGGCACAAATGCGCCTTTTGACGGCGCCAATACCGCCCAAAAATGGCGCAACAATACCATCCACGAATGGCGGTACGAGGGCGAACAACGGATGCTGCCCAACCCGTTTCGCTTCCAAGTTGCCCTAGAAACACAGCGCTCCGGCGATTCACTGAACCAACAACACTACCTGCGCAGTACGGCATCCTGGCAGCAACAATTTTATTTTGCCCCCAAAAGAAAATTGTCAGTCCGTTTATTCGCCGGATATTTCATTCAAAACGACTTTCGGAACCGGGACATTCAGGCTCCCTACAACAATTTAACCCTCCTGCCCCAAGGTTTCAACGATTACAAATACGACCAGCTTTTCCTCGCCCGTGCTGGCGCGGACGGTTTGCTCGGCCGTCAGGTAAGTCAGACCGATGGTGGCTTCAAAGGTGCTTTTGGGCCTATTCCAGCGGGCACTATTGGCAACTCCAACAATCTTGTGTTGTCCATCAACCTCAAAACAGATTTGCCTTTTCGACTGCCATTGGGCATTCCACTCAAGCCTTATTTTGACCTTGGGTATGCAGACGACGCATCGAAAAGCGGACAAAACCGACCTTTTAACGAGCAATTGCTGTGGAATGGCGGTCTGATGCTCGAATTTTTAAAGGGTGGGTTGGAAGTGTATTTCCCCCTATTCAGTTCCGCGTCGCTGAAAGCTGAATATTGCAAACAGGCGGGCGGCACCCGCCAAAAAGGCCTTTTTTGTGGCGGCAATTACCTGAAAGTAATTTCCTGGAGCATCAAAATCAACAACGCGGAGCCCCTAGACCTGATTCAGCGCCAATTGCGGTAGTTTTTTGTCGGCAAGTAGGCCATGATTTGAACGAAAACAACATTTTTTGCGTTTAATGGGCGGGTATTGTAACAACTTAGGTGGTAGCGTCAGAAACAAAAAAAGCGGACATTGCGGGTACAGGGCGTGAATTTTTGCCGGAGACGGTCACCCCTCAGCAGCGTATGATTGGGAAGTTGCTTTTTGGATTGGTCAGCCTGCCATCACAGTGGCGTACCTCGTACTTTAAACCATTTTTTGTGACCGATCGCACCATTTTTTACCGTTTTGGGTACACACTCCGAACATTTTTTTCACTATCGTCCATTGTATTCAAGGGCGTTTATGCTGCTGCGCAGGGAGCCCCTTATCCTGGTCAGGCGCACCAAGGCCACGGTGGCGCTGACTATAAACACCAGTCGGTGGCATTTTTTGACGCAGCGCAGCGGGCAGACGGCTATTGGTTGTTTGAGCCAACCGATCCCATGCCCGATTCAGCAGAGGTAGTGGTTTTTTTACACGGTTATGGGGCCTACAACCCCATGGCCTATGGCAAATGGATCAAGCATTTGGTCGCCAAGGGCAACATCGTCATTTATCCCAGGTATCAAAAAAACCTGGTGTGGCCACGACCCGACGGATTTCCGGCGAATACGGCCAAGGGTATCCGCGATGCGTTGGCCATGTTACAGCGCGAGGGCCATGTAAAGCCAAAACTCGACAAAGTGTCGTACGTGGCCCACTCCTATGGTGGCGTCATTGCAGCCAATCTGGGGGTACATTGGGCGCAATACGGCATTCCAAAACCGGCTGCCATGTTGTTGGCTGAACCCGGCAGTGGGCCCTTCAAGGGCGCCCGATTGCCCGACTATGCGGGGCTTTCACCCGATTTAAACCTGCTTGTCGTGGTCGGTGAAGACGATTACGTGGTCGGCGATGAATTTGGAAGGTTGGTTTTTGAAACAGCAGTGCACACGCCAAACCGTAATTTCATTGTGCAACGCCGAGATACCACCGGCAGCAGGCGTTGGTTGCTTGCCACCCACTCAGAACCCTATTCTTACGACCTGGATTTCGACACCGGCTTGCGAAACTACACGTCTAGGCGCGTGCTGCTGACCTCCCGGCTCAACGAGGTGGATTTCAACTGCTATTGGAAACTGGCAGACGCGCTCATGGACTATACGCGAACAGGTCGCTCCCGCGACGTAGCTTTTGGCAACACCGCCCAGCAGAGATTCCTGGGCTTCTGGCCCGACGGTCGTGCTATTCGGGCCTTGGATGTGTACCTGCCCACGGTGATGCAAGAGACTAGTGCCGCGTCCAGTCAATGGCCCATGAATGTGCGCAGTGGAACAGGGAAGGAAAAGTAGGCACAGGGAGGTCGGGGCCGGCCTCCGTTATCGTATTCGATACCATTCATTTACACGACTTCCTCGACCAGACAAACACAGATGCTGTTTGCAAATAAAAAAGAGTTACAAACCTTTCGGTCGTAACTCCTTGATCATCAAGAGCGGAAAACGAGACTCGAACTCGCGACCCTCAGCTTGGGAAGCGTAACCAATCTGGTTCGATCTGGTCTCATTTGTTTTTAACTGGCTGATTGTCAGTACTATTTTTTTTAAGTGAGCACAAACTTTACCGGAAAGAACCTACTTTTGCTTGCAAATGGCTTGCAAATTTTTTCCTTATGGTTTCTGCTAACATCATACTACATACACGTTACAAAATAAAGGGGACGTTTTCCCGCTCAAACTCCGGGTTGTTCACAACCGAAAACCCTTTGACCTGAGCCTCGGTCATAACATTTCACCCAAGGACTGGGATGAGAAAGGCCAGAAGGTCAAATCATCCTGCCAGACCATTGATAACGTCACCCGACGTTAACGCACTCCTCAACAAAGCTAAGCAAAAAGTCCAGGACGTGCTTATCAGGCTTCAAGATGATGGCAAACTTGATACGCTTTCTCTGGAGGAACTCAAAGTTTACGTAACACAAAAGCATACGGAGGTAATGACATTTTCCTTCGTGGCAGAAATTACGGCTGAACTCAAACAGGCTGAGCGGTTTGGGAATGCTTTCATTTACGAGACTTTGCTGCGGAGCATCTCTAATTTCACCAAGGGTAAGGATTTCCCGCTAAAACAAGTGACTTATTCCTGGCTAAAAAAAATACGAAGCCTGGTTTATGGCCAAGGGAAATTCGTTGAACGGGTTAAGCGTAAACCTGAGAACGTTAAGAGCGCTGTACAACAGGGCTATCAAGCAAAAACTGGTGAGCAAGGATTTGTACCCATTCAATGATTACAGCATCAAAAGCGAATCAACCAGAAAGCGTGCGATAACCTTACTTGATTTGGAAAGAATAAAGGCTTTTGTACCTGAAACTGCAATGCAGGAAAGAGCCAAGGAATATTTTATGCTGAGCTTTTACCTGATGGGCGCTTCCTTCGTGGACATTGCTTTTCTTAAAGTAAAAAATATCAGGGGAACACTGGTGTTCTTTTTTCAACTGAACCCCGCTCACCTGCAAAGCAGGTTTTCTTTCGGAATCATTGCCGCTACCGCTCTCCTTCTCCTTTCGCTCTGCGAAGCCTTCTTCGTAATGCTGGATAAGGCAGATTTGCCGGAACATGATGAAATGCAAATTCCACATAAAGCAGCGTCACCGAAGAAAAATGATATAGGCTTGGGAAAGGGGGTAAGCGCGTTGCAAAATGGGCAGTTGATTTAGAAGGCCTGATAAATACTGAGGCAATATTTTACGGAGTAAAACTGGACATATCTGATCCATTTCTGGAACGGAATTTAGCCAGACTGGAAATGCGGTTTGAGGAACGGTATCGAGCCTCTGTTGAAAAGCAGTTGAGGCGGCGGGAGGATGGCAAACCTGAACATCAAACCGTTCTACGCTCGATGAATGAAAACAAAGAACGACTGGAAACAACCCCAATGCTTCGCCGGATTTTGCTGGAGAAAACCAACAAATCCAATGCTAACAAAAAGAAAGGAAGGAAGCCTAATTGGGTGTAATTGGATATAAAAATGGATGTAGCATGAAGCGTGGTTGCATAAAAGCGCTTTTGCGCAAATGGTCAAATGAGCAGATGCGTAAAGACGCATTCCACAGTTTTGGGTGGCATTTGGATATTTGAAGTAGTTAAAAAGTATGTTATCTTTGTACCAACAGAACTCGCCACGCTACCCGTCAGATCAACGTCCTAGGGCGAGTCTTATTTTTTAGTCAACAAATTCTTCTGTTTTATTGGAAATTTAACGGCATAATAACGGAAGTTTGAAGTCCCAACGAGAAAACCGTTGTGTTTTTGCCTGAAATCTGCTACTTTCGTGTTTTAAAGCAACTGTTTTATGTTAGTAGAAGTTCCAAGTGACATTATCGGCGTTTCGGGTTACTCCGAGATAGATTTAAAAATTGACGTGGCGGTATTACTTTACAAGCGCCAAGTGGTCACGCTTGCGCGTGCTGCGCGGTGGGTAGGCATGACGCGTCTGGAGTTTCAGAAGACCTTGGCGGAGCGAGGATTCCCTATCAATTATTCCGTTGAGGATTTTGAGACAGATTTGAAAACCCTCCATTCGATGGCAGGATAATGCTTGTAGTAAGTGATACCTCACCGATTATTAACCTCGCGACAATTGAGCATCTCCACTTGCTCCCCGAATTGTTTTCAGAAATTGTAATTCCGTCTGCCGTTTTTAATGAAGTGGCAGGTTCAGGCAATCATGAACCTGGGGCCAAAGAAATAAAAGAAGCATCTTGGGTAAAAGTGCTTGCTGTTCCAACTCAACCTTTGCTTCCCCAACTACTTCATGATTTAGATCAAGGTGAAGCGGAAGCTATTGTTCTGGCCTTAGATATAAAGGCCGAATATGTATTGATAGATGAAATTTTAGGAAGGAAGATAGCTTTATCTTATAATTTACAACCGCTAGGAGTACTCGGTATTCTCCTTTTGGCAAAGCAACGAGAATTAATTGAGTCCGTAACGCCTCTGATGGATAGGTTAAGGAAAGAGGCTAATTTTTATATTGATTCAAGGCTGTATCAACATATTAAAGGATTGGCACAAGAATAAATCGCTAATCCCAATTCAGGAAATATGTTGGACCGGGAAGCACCAAAAAATCCTGTTTAGAGATGCTGAGCGATTTTTTTCAAAAAAATGAAAAAAATATTTGAGACCAGAAAAGGCCAGATAAACCCAGGTTCTGCTTGCAAATTGCTTGCAAATAAAAAAGAGTTACAAACCTTTCGGTCGTAACTCCTTGATCATCAAGAGCGGAAAACGAGACTCGAACTCGCGACCCTCAGCTTGGGAAGCTGATGCTCTACCAACTGAGCTACTTCCGCATGCGTATTTTTGCAAAGATACGTCCGATATCTGCTATCAACAAACTTATTTCACCGCGTTCTTTTCCGATCTAATCGGCTGTGCCGTCAGCTGCTGATTTGGCACATCCAAATAAAGGTGTACCGACGAAATTATCAGCGAAGTAGGGTATTCCGCTGGAAACAACCAGGTTGCTGCGGTAAATTTTTGCTGGAAGAAAGTAAGCCTCCCACGAACCCCATATTGGTTATCCGGCATTCATCACCATGGCATGGTATGACCAATTTTATGCCAAGGGTTTCCAGTATGGCGGCAGAAA
>CAIZLM010000126.1 GCA_903933805.1 uncultured Bacteroidota bacterium
GCACTGACGGTTGTAGAACTAGGACCAGGCGATGGCGTAATCACCCGTTACATCCTTGAAAAGCTGCAACCAAATGCCCGTTTGATCATTTTTGAAATCAACAACATGTTTATTGAAAAAATTCGAGACCGGTTTGATGATACGCGTTTGACCATCATACACGACTCCGCGGAAAATATGGAGGTTCACTTTCAAAAAATGGGCATAGAAAAAGTGGATTATTTCGTCTCAGGTATCCCATTTATGATGCTTCCTGCGCTGCTGGCAAAAAGCATCACCCGAAGTTGCCTGCATTTTCTGAACCCCAATGGAAAGTTTATACAATTTCATTATTCACCCATAATGCTTAGCTTTTACAGCAGCATTTTTAACCACGTATCCATGTCGATGGTCGCACTGAATATTCCGCCAGCATGGGTTATTGCCTGCAACAAATAGCGCTTAACCGGTTACATAAATACGTAACTGGTTTGGTGGCACGCTGACTGGCCCAAAAAGGCCCCTGTTTTTGTCTCAGACGCGACCTCCTAACCAGTTGCATAAATAATACATTCGTGTTCGAAGAATACCAAAATCTCTCTGTTTTTCCCACCTCCTCTACCGATGTTGTGGCGAATTTACTGGTAGCCCTGACTTGTGGGCTACTGCTTTCTATTGTGTACCGTGCCACCTACCGGGGGCCCTCCTACTCGGTCACCTTTGTCAATTCGCTGGTACTGCTCACCATCATCTCCTCCATTGTGATCATGGTCATAGGCAACAATATAGCCCGAGCATTTGGCTTGGTCGGCGCCATGTCCATCATCCGTTTCCGCACAGCCATCCGTGACACGATGGACCTCGTATATATTTTTCTGTCCCTTGCCATTGGCATGGCCTGTGGGGTTGGACTCACCGCTGTGGCACTGGTTGGATCGCTGATCGCCGGGTTGGTGGTGATGGCGCTCACCTACACGCACTTTGGCGCACCGCGTCAGCGACACTTTTTGCTGCAAATTGTTCGGCAATCTTCCAACCAATCAGATTTTACCCAATCGCTGTCAGGCGTTTGCAAGAGCCTAAAACTGGTCAGCATTAAAAATGTCGGTATGGAGGACCTCACCGAAAGCAACTACCACATCACCCTCAAAGATGCCGGTAAAACAGAGGCCATTGTACAAGCCATCCGACAACTCAACGGGGTGCTACAGGTGAATGTTTATTTTGACGAAGACGACTTCAATCCGCCCACCATGTGAGGGACCTGTTCTGTTTTTGGAATGATCTATACATCTACGTTACTTTATTATTGTTGTACCAGGATGGGTGGAACGCTGTATGGGCCCAAAAACGGCCATTTTTTTCCATCAGGCACGACCATTTAACCGGTTGTTGAATTTTTTACAAAAAAATCACGCCGTTTGACGCCTACTTTCGCATAGCTTGCCCGAACTTTGCGCATGGAAACAAAGTTTGCATCCTCTGCCCAGCCGAAGTTCCTCGGCGAATCTCTCACTTTCGACGACGTCCTGCTCGTCCCTGCATACAGTGAGGTACTGCCACGCGATGTTGATATCAGTGGCCAACTTACCCGAAGCATCCGACTCAACGTCCCCATCGTATCTGCAGCCATGGATACGGTCACCGACAAAAACCTGGCAATCGCCATTGCGCGACAAGGGGGTATCGGCATGATTCACAAAAACATGAGCATCGCCGACCAAGCCGACCAAGTTCGTGCCGTGAAACGCTCGGAAGCCGGGATGATCATTGACCCTATCACGTTACATCCTGAAGCCCCCATTTCAGAGGCCCTAGATTTGATGCGCAAGCACAGCATCGGCGGCATTCCCATCACCAATCATACCGGAAAATTGGTGGGTATCCTCACCAACCGCGACTTGCGTTTTGAAACCAATCGCAGCCGGCTGGTTGCGGAGTTGATGACGAAAGACACGCTGGTTACCGCGCCCCTCGGAACCACCCTAGATCAGGCCAAGGATATTCTACAATTTCGAAAAATTGAAAAACTACCCGTGGTGGACGATGCTTACCAGCTCGTCGGACTGATTACCTACAAAGACATCATGAAAGGGGTCAACTTCCCCAACGCCTGCAAGGATTCTCTGGGGCGGCTCGTGGTGGGTGCTGCTGTGGGCGTCACACAAGACGTAGTGGAGCGGGTTTCTGCCTTGGTAGCTGTGGGCGTCGATGTCATTTGCTTGGATACGGCCCATGGACACTCAAAGGGGGTACTGGACTCCATCAAACAACTGAAAGGACTATTTCCGGCGCTACAGAT
The DNA here is from genome assembly GCA_903933805.1 of uncultured Bacteroidota bacterium. Taxonomy (GTDB): domain Bacteria; phylum Bacteroidota; class Bacteroidia; order Chitinophagales; family Saprospiraceae; genus M3007. Next base: position 2,282 of record CAIZLM010000126.1, read on the forward strand.
CATCGGCGGCAATGTGGCAACAGGGGAAGGCGCAAAAGCACTCGTTGATGCCGGCGCCGATGGCGTGAAAGTTGGTGTTGGGCCTGGCAGTATCTGTACCACCAGAATCGTTGCCGGCGTTGGGGTGGCGCAGCTCTCCGCAATTTTCAATGCCAGCAGAGCCATTGCAGGTTCCGGCGTTCCCATTGTCGGTGATGGTGGTATTCGCTACACAGGCGACATCGTCAAAGCGCTGTCTGCAGGCGCCAGTACGATCATGGCGGGCTCCTTGTTTGCCGGCGTTGAAGAAGCGCCCGGTGAAACCATTATTTTTGACGGCCGAAAATTCAAATCATACCGCGGAATGGGCAGCTTGGGATCCATGCAACTTGGGTCCAAAGACCGCTATTTCCAAGACGTAGAAGACGATATCAAAAAACTGGTGCCGGAAGGTATTGAAGGACGGGTTCCCTATAAAGGCACCTTGCAAGAAGTCATGGTACAGTACATCGGTGGCTTACGCGCCGGTATGGGCTACTGTGGTGCAGGTACTGTGGAAGAATTACAGCAAAAAGCACAGTTTGTCACCATCACCAATGCGGGCATGACGGAGAGCCACCCACACAACATCATCATCACCAGAGAATCGCCCAATTACAGCCGATCCTGATGCTTGGGTGATTGTTTGCTCGGATTTCACTTCCTGCGCAACGAACACGCGTTACGACAACGCAATACATTGTGTACCATCGGTATTATTGCCGGAGAGACCTCGCGTCGCTCCGGCAATTTTTATTATTATTCTGCCATTTAAATATTTTACAAAATTATTTTTTGAAAATCATTATGACAAAAGAATACTTCTGCTACTTTTGCCCATGATGTGTGGTTTTTACACATGTATTTTCAATCTAATTTTTCACTCATTTCAAAACGAAGTACTTTTATGAAAGCATTTTTATCCCTCGGTCGCTGGCTTTTTGCCATTCCATTCGGCATCTTCGGCTTGTTTCATTTAATGAACGCTGACGCCATGAGTGCTGCTGTACCTGCTTATATGCCGGCTGCAAGCCTTTGGATCTACCTGTCAGGATTGGGCCTGCTCGGTGCTTGTGTCAGTATCATTGTGGGGAAGTACGACAAACTCGCCACCACAGCACTGGCCATCATGCTGATTCTTTTTGTGGCCTTGTTGCACCTCAATGGTGCCATGGCCGGCGGTGATGGTGCACACGCAGCCATTGCTTCCTTGCTGAAAGACCTGAGCTTGGCGGGTGCTGCCATGATGTATGCACAAAACTACGCCAAGGACAATTCTATTATTGGATAATATAGGGTATTGTACCACAGCATTATGCCTTGTAGGGAAAGTTTTCGATGGTGTTATTATATACAACGCCCAATACAACTTACCCCCGCGGTGCAATGCTGTGGTTATTTCGTTTGGTGCGGAGCTGCACCCAACAGTATTTTTTGCTCAATATTGGTGGTGGAATAACCCGCCACAAAAGGCAAACTGCGTACCTGCCCGCCTCGGGCGAGTACGGCCGCGGAGCCGACAATTTGTTCCGGCTTCCAATCGCCCCCCTTCACCAATACATCCGGTTGTAGTCGTTCGATGAGTTCAAGCGGGGTATCCGCCTCGAAAACGACCACGGCATCAACCATTTCCAGTGCAGCAAGCAAGTGCGTTCGGGTTTGTTCGTCGTTGATGGGCCGGGAGGGTCCTTTCAAGCGTTGTACGGAGGCCGCGCTGTTGAGCCCCACCACCAATCTGTCCCCCAAGTTGCGCGCAGCAGCCAGATAGTGCAGATGGCCGTAATGCAAGAGGTCAAAACAGCCATTGGTAAAAACAATGGTATCTCCCTCCGCTCGCCACCGGGCAATCGTTTGAGTAATTTGATCGTTCGATTGAATTTTTGTTTCAATATCGGAAAAAAAAGACATTTTTTCAGCATTTTAGGCGCCTCAGCGCAGAATACTGCGGGCTCAACCGCATCGCGCAGCACCTCTTTATTGTTTCACTTTTTTGTTCAACACGGGCATCAGCACCAGCGCCAATACACCCGCCAAGATGTTGTAAAAAATCTGTACGCTGAAGAATGCAATATTGGCATACGAAAAAGCATCACTGCCATTGATTCCATACAGGGCAAGTCCTGCAATACACAACGCATGAAAAGTGCCCATACCTCCGGGCGATGGAATCACAAAACCCAACGTGCCAAATACAAATACCATCAGGGCCGCGCCAAACGTCAAATGCTGCGTGGGTGGAAATGCCATGAGGTTCACCCAGCATTGCAGGTAAAACAACAACCAGATTCCAACCGAATAAAACAGAAAAAGCATCGGGTTTTTCAATTTTAATACGCTCTTCAGTCCTTCCCAAAAACCTTTCAGCAAGTTGATCACTTTGATCACCAACGCAAGTCGCAGCAATCTTTTTCGAAAAAAGAACAACAGCACCACCACCGAAACAAACAGCAGTACAAAAATCTGCCACAGATATCCTCCACTTGAAGCGGCTCCCCCACCCCTGTTTTGTTCCAGGAAATCCAGCAAAGTCTTGCCCTCAAACACAAAGGCGAGGCCCACCACCACGCCAAGACACACAAAATCCATCAAGCGATCAATAACCAAGGTGCCAACCACTTTTTCCATGGGTATTTTTTCGTAGCGCGCCAGGGAACCGGCCCGCACAATTTCACCCATCCGCGGAAAGCCTAAATTGGCGAAATAACCCAACAATATGGAAAGAAATGAATTGCTGAACCGAACTTGATACCCCATGGGATCCAGCAACATCTGCCAGCGCAGGGCACGTAAAATATTGCTCAGGGTAAATGCTACCAACACCGCACCCAACCAACCGAGGTGGACCGTCGAGAAATCAAACAACAGCTTGTGGATCAAACTGCAATCATCGGATGAAACACCGTCCAAACGGCACTGCTCCTGAAAAGCCTTGTTTTGGTTGTTGTAAACCAATGTCAGAATCGTGGCTCCAAGACCTAGAAATAGAAAAAATTGCAGTGTTTTTTTTAGCATAACCAAGAAAGATTGTTGTAGCAATTGGCCACGACAACGGTGCAAAGTTGGGGAATTTCGAGAAAAAAAAGCGTCTTTTGGGAATTGAATCCCAAAAGACGCCTATAAATCGCAATTGCTACACTTTACAAATACTATCCACCGTGACCGTGGTGGTTGGGGCCACCGCCTGGTCCGCCGTGTCCACCGTGACCGCCGCCATTGTGACCGCCATGTCCACCGCCATGTCCACCGCCATTGTGGCCGGTCGTATCTACAGCAGTAGAATCATGGTGAATGTGCAGCGAGTCTGTGTGTACATGCAGGGAATCGTGGTGAATGTGCAGCGAATCGTGGTGAATGTGCAGGGAATCGTGCTGGTGCAGGGAATCACACACGAACAAGCTGTCACCGTGGTGGTGGCGTCCGCCATTGCGACCTTCTAATCCACCCAAGAAACCTTGTGGGGTATTGTTCATGACTGACAAGGACTCTTTCTGGCAGGAAAAGAAGACAGCCAGCAAAGCAAATGCGCTTAATAGCATTAATTTTTTCATGGTATAAAAATTTCACCGATGGCTACATTGCACATCATACTACACAACGCACCGATCGAGACATGCGGTTGCGTGTGTCCAAAAAATTAATGTTGCGGGTTAGGTACAACTCATCACTGCCAAGGCGGCCCCCAAGGGAACATTGCCGGCGTCCAACGCCTCCTGCGCATAGCGGTGCAACGCCTCCAGCGGATCTTTCTGTGCAAACAGCGTGGCTGCCCGCGCATCACCAACCAACATCGCAGCAGCAGCCTCCTGGGATGGAAGCGCCGGCATGCCCGCCAATTGGCCTAAATTATTGCCCGTCAAGACTTTACTGTGCCGAATACTGGGTGGCAAAGCATCAAAGCCCAACGGTATCACGGTTACATCCTGCACGATTTCTTCCACGGCGTCGCCACTGGCTCGCACGTAGTAAAACCGCCCCATACGGCCAACAAGGTCAATCTTGTGGGGGTCAATACGGCCTTTTTCGTTCAGTACGGCTTCCGCAATGTGCATCAGAACAATGCGGCAAACGATCAGATTGCCGGCGCCTCCATCAATTCCAAGGGGCAGAATTTGCTCCACTTTACACTCCATCTGCACGGGACTTTCCGCCACCCGGAAGGGCCTGATCAGCTCCGAGGGCAACGGCGTGAATCCAGCCTTTACAAATTCATCTACTTCAGGGCCATATTCTACACTCGCAATGGCCATTTGTCGAACAATACTGTGGGAAACAACGTTTATAACAACCTCACCGGTGTCTTGGACATTTTTCAAGGTGTCTTTGGTAGTGTTGTTGGCAACGCGGCGGTTGGAAGAAAAAATGACAATCGGTGGGTTGCTGCTGAACGCATTGAAAAAACTATACGGCGCGAGGTTGTGCACACCATCTAGGCTGATGGTGCTGGCAAACGCAATCGGGCGCGGTGCTACAGCAGAAAGCATAAACTGGTGCAGGTCTTTGGTCGCAATTTCTTTCGGGTCTATCGTAAGCATCTTATAAAAGGAGATTTGAAAGGACAAAAATATAACCTTCGCAGGGTTAAAAGCCGGATATTTGTGCGAAACCGAGATTACACCAAAAACAACCACCTTTTGGCATAAAAAACCATCCTATACGCTTACCCTAATCACAGGGCCTTTCGTTCACCTTCCTCACTTCATTGTGCAAAACAAGTACCATGAACAACAAGTACATTCGTTTAGGGCTGATAGCAGCCGCTACCATCACCATTGTATTTTCGGTGTGGAAATACCGCCAACCGCGCTTTAATGCAGGCGATCGCATACCCGAACTCGAGGTCGAGCTACTCGGGGGGCAGCGCGCCAAACTCTCCGATTTGAAGGGCCAGTACGTGCTGTTGCAATTCTGGGGCAGCTGGTGCGGCCCCTGTCGTCGTGAAAACCAACTGCTCGTCCCCCTTTACAAAAAATACCACGAAAAAGGTTTCGAAATTTTCAGCGTCGGCATTGAATTCGACCGTGGGGCCTGGGAAAATGCCATCCAAAACGACCAGATGGCTTGGCCCTTCCACGCCATGGAATCTGCCAATTTTGACGGCTTGGTGGCCAAACAATTCAACATAAAATCTATTCCCACCACTTTCCTGCTCAACCCGGAAGGCGTCATCATGGGCGTTAGCCTCTCTCCGGAATATTTGGACAAGATGCTGTCGGAAAAATTGTGATGTCGCTGACAAAATGACACACAGTGTGGCCAAGGCATGAAAGTTGCAGACAATTGAACCGATATGAAGGGGATTGATCCGTCTTCCATAGGATGACCGCCACCAACCCGGCAAGTACGAAAATCCCACCACCATGAAAAAAACGTTTAGAAAAATATTTGACATGAAAGAAAACGATCCCGAGCAGCAAGAACAACCAGAAAACGCTGCGGGGCAGCCTGAAACAGCGCAAACCAACCCTGCACCAAAAAACGAGGACCATAAAATTCAGGAACTTCAACAACAACTGGACGAGGCGCGCAACAAGTTTCTCTACCTATTTTCTGACTTCGAGAACTATAAAAGAAATGCCGCCAAGGAGCGTATCGACCTGATTTCAACCGCCGGACGCGAAATATTGTCAGCCCTACTGCCAGTTTTGGACGATTTTGACCGCGCCCTTAAAAATGGCGCATTGACGGAAGGAACGACACTCATCCACAACAAATTGACCCACATCGCACGCTCTAAAGGTTTATCCCCCTTTGAAACAAAACCCGGCGATGAATTTGATGCCGATCGACACGAAGCAATCGCAGAGATTCCAGCGCCAACCGAGGCCCTAAAAGGTAAAATTGTGGACATCACCGAGCTTGGTTATACGCTTGGCGACCGGATTATTCGCTTCGCCAAAGTAGTTGTGGGCAGATAATCCCACTATTCCTTCACCCGAACCCACCAAACCGCACCTGTATTACCAATGGCAAAAAGAGATTTTTACGAGATACTTGGCGTAGCAAAAACTGCCAGTTCTGACGAAATAAGAAAGGCTTACCGCAACAAAGCAATTCAATTTCACCCGGATAAAAACCCGGGTGACAAATCTGCTGAAGACAAATTCAAGGAAGCTGCAGAGGCTTACGATATCTTGAGCGATGCAGACAAAAGAGCGCGCTACGACCGACATGGGCATGCCGGGGTCGATGGTATGGGCAGCGGCGGCGCCGGTGGCTTCCAAGGCATGGACATGGACGACATACTCCGGCGGTTTGGGTTTGACTCAGATGATATATTCGGCGAATTTTTCGGCGGTGGCAGGCGTCGTGGCGGCAACGGTGGCGGAAGACCGCGCGGAGAACGGGGTAGTAACCTTCGCATCAAAGTAAAAATGACCCTGGAAGAAATCGCAACAGGCGTCAATAAAAAAATCAAGGTTCGCAAACAGGTGGTTTGTAACACCTGCAGTGGCAGTGGCGCCCGCGACCAAGGATCCGTCGAAAATTGCGGCACCTGCCGCGGATCCGGCATGGTCAACCGCGTGACCCAAACACCGTTCGGTATGATGCAAACAGCCGTACAATGCCCCGCTTGCAGTGGATCCGGTCAGTTGATAAAATCGCCCTGTAATGTGTGTAAGGGCGACGGACGGACTTTCGGCGAAGACATGATAGAAGTGGATATACCAGCTGGCGTACACGAGGGCATTCAACTCTCCATGGCCGGAAGGGGCAATGCCGGCGCCAAAGGCGGACAACCCGGCGACCTGCTGATCACGGTCGAAGAAGCACCACACGATCACTTCGCCAGAGAAGGCAACAACATCATCCACGAACTATTCCTCAACTTCGCAGATGCTGCCCTCGGGAGTAAAATTGAAGTACCAACCCTCGACGGACAAGCCAGGATAACAGTACCTCCAGGCACGCAATCCGGAAAAATATTTCGCCTGAAAGACAAAGGTCTTCCCGGGTTACAAAGCTACCAACGCGGTGATTTATTGATCCACGTCAATGTTTGGACGCCCAAAAAACTGAACGACGAAGAACACAAACTGCTCGAAAAATTGCGCGACATGCCCAATTTTAAACCCAATCCCGGAAAAGATGACAAGGGATTCTTCGATAAAGTGAAAGATATGTTTGGTTAATGTAACTGGTTAATTCAAAAAGACGCATCGTTTATAGGCCCGGATTTATTTATCGCCGATCTAACACGTTCACTGGTTGCCGTTTCAACGGATTTATGACAGGCTTTTTGCTGATATTTGAAGGTTTTCGAAAAAACCTTGTTTCAGAGTCTATAAATCCTTTGAAACCTTGAAACCTTGTTTTACCTTTGCACCCGCTTAAAAAATGACGGCCACGTGGCGAAATTGGTAGACGTGCTACTTTGAGGGGGTAGTGTCCTTACGGATGTGCTGGTTCGACTCCAGTCGTGGTCACAGAGCGGAATCCTCCGAAGTTACGCAGTAACGTTCGGAGGATTTTTTTTTGATGCTGCCCTACAACCGTTCCAAACACTTGAATGGCCATTTCATCCCCATATATTGCCCATTGTTCCTTGCTTTTTCTACGCTAACACCCTATACGATATGAAAAACTTGCCCATTGTCCTCAATATTATCCTGTTTGCACTGGTTGGTCACCTGTATTACCTCCATTCTAAATGCGATAAAAGCATGGCTGTATTGCCCTCGGCATCCCTTTCCGGTGGTGCTCGCATCGCCTATGTAAACGGTGATACGCTGGATGCACAGTATGAATGGCTCAAACAACAAAAAGAAGCCATCACCCAACGGATGGCCTCCGCCGAAAAAAACCTTTCCAACAAAGAGGAAGCACTGATGAAAGATGCCTCCGCCCTACAGGAAAAATTTCAAGGTGGTAACATGACACAAGCCGAAGCGGAAAAAGCAGATCTCGCCCTGCGTCAACGCGCACAAAAACTCGAAGAAGAAAAAGCCACGCTCAGCAAGTCACTCTCCGAAGACCAAAAAAAAGCCTTCAACGACCTGTACGCCAATGTGGAAGCAAAACTTAAAACATTGTCGGGCAACATTGGCTACGATTACATTCTGTCTTATTCCCGCGGTGGACAAATTCTACTGGCCAACGACAGCCTAGATATCACCAAACAAGTCCTCGAACTGCTCAACGCCAAAGAATAACCATGACCATCGTGCTCCGAAAAGCAGGTGAATCCGATGCGCCCATGATTGCTGCCATGGCACAACGGATTTGGCATGAACATTACATACCCATCGTAGGGGAGGCACAAGTAGCCTTTATGCTGTCTAAAAGCTATCAACCGGAGGCTTTGTGCGCCCAAATGGCGGAAGGACAAGAATTTTGGCTTCCTGAAACCACCAACGGCGTACTTGGGTACCTGTCGATCAGCCCACAACAAGCCGGTTGTTATTTTTTACACAAATACTATATTGACAACGGGAAGCGGGGCTTGGGATTGGGCAAAGTGATCTTGGAACGGCTATTGTCCCGTTACCCAGATTTGCGGGAGCTGCGTCTGACGGTAAACAGGCAGAATTTCAAAAGCATCAATTTCTATTTTCGAGTCGGATTCACCATTGAAACCTGCCTCGATATTCCCATTGGAAATGGCTATGAAATGAATGATTTTCAGATGGTGCTGAAGTTGGGCGAGGCCCGTACCTAGTTTTTTTGCACGCATAACAGACCTATTGATGACCAACACCCAGCGTGCTTACCTCGCCCTTGCAGCTATTTGCATTATTTGGGGCACCACTTACACCGCCATCAAGTACGCAGTAACGGATTTTCCACCCTTTTTGCTGGTGGGGCTTCGACAAACCACCGCAGGTATCCTCATTTTAAGTTGGGCGTTTTTTACCGGAAAAGCAATATGGCCAGGTCGTATGTACGTTGCGAGACAGGTGTTGACCGGGTTGGCCACCATCACCGGTGGCAATGGTTTTATTACTTGGGGCATGCAATACGTCAGCTCTGGCGTAGCGGCCATCATTGGTTCACTCACCCCTGTGATGGTGGTGCTGCTTACGCTGCTTTGGCGTGGATCGGACAGAATAAACCAACGGATGGCTGTTGGGGTAATACTCGGTTTTTGTGGATTGGGGCTGATTTTCCAGCACGGTTGGGCTGATTTTGTACAACCAGCCTATCGGTGGGGCATTGCCAGCTGCTTTGCATCTTGTTTCACTTGGTCGCTGGGCACCGTTATGGCCAAACGTTGGAACGCACCCGATGTTTCGCCACTCCTCAATGCTGGTCTGCAAATATTATCCGGCGGGTTGGGTGGTTTCATCCTGAGCGTACTGTTTGATAAAAACTGGCAAGTGCACCACAGCACAACCGGGTGGCTGTCCCTCGTGTACTTGGCAAGTATCGGCTCCGCCGTCGCCTTCTCCCTGTACATGTTTACCTTGAAACACCTGAGCGCGACCGTAAGTTCCCTATACACCTACATCAACCCAATCATCGCACTCCTACTGGGCTGGGCATTGCTGGGCGAATCACTGACCATTTGGATCGCCTTGGGCATGGGCATCACGATTGTAGGGGTGTGGCTGGTGAATTCAGGTGCGAAAATCGGCGCGAAAATCAGTGCTTAAAGTGCATGGGCGCCAGCGCAACCGCTTCGGGCTGGGCAACACCCTCCGTTAGTTTAACCGCCGAATCAAGGGCAACACCCGAATATACACCATTGGGAACACCCACTTTGGGCCATTGTACCTCCACGGATTCAATCCGCTCAGCCTTTCCAAGTCCAATTTCTTGGCGCAGACTTTGAGATCCAAAACTCCCGCCGGTACCCACTGTGACACAGATCATGCGTTTGACACCCCCTTTTTCCACCACGTGTACCCTGATTTTGGCGCCCTGGGCGTCGCGGTTGCAGGTTTTTCCTTCCAAAAAGAGTGTCACCCAATGGTTCTGATTGCCCGGGTTTTCAAACAATATACTGTTGGAAAGATCGCCCTCAAAAGCACCGCCCATAATGGCATAAACATCTTGGTCCCCATCGTTGTCAAAATCGGCGAACGCAATGCCATGCCCCTTTTGTATGTGGCCAAAACCATTCATGGTAATATCCTCAAATCTTTTGCCTCCAACATTGTGAAACATACGATTGGGCATCAGGGTACGCAAATCAGGCTTACCCGTACCCACATACACATCAAGCCACCCGTCGTTGTCAAGGTCACCAAAATTATTGCCCATCGCATACGTAATGGTGTGTAAACCATACGCACGGTGTACATCTGTAAAGGTCTCATTGCCATTGTTGTGGTACAATCTTACCCAATCACCTTGGGGCTGTTTTCCCAAATACTCCTGAATCAACGGATCAGCTGTTGGTACTTTGGGATCAATGGTAAAATCTGTCACGAAAATATCATCAAAACCATCGTTGTCAAAATCAAAGAAAAATGCCGGGAAACTTTTGAGCGGATACGTGACACCGGCCTTGTTTGAAATGTCTTCAAACTTCCAGGCATCCGGCGCCGTACCACCGCGGTTGACAAACAACTTGTTCTCGCCCTCTACATTGCTCAAGTAAAGGTCGGGCAGTTGATCGTTGTTGATGTCACCCCAGACAGCCGCTTTGTAAAAACCTGTAATATTGAGTCCCAATGCTGCTGCCACATTTGTAAAGGTGCCGTTGCCATTGTTGTGATAAAATTCGTTGGGGTGTTGCCGCGCCGGATCCGAGGTCTCATTGGCTATGTAAAGGTCCAAAAATCCGTCACCGTCGTAGTCGGCCCAGTCTGCCGCTTGCGTAGGATGAAATGAAAGCAGCCCGGCCTCTATGGTGACATCTGTAAAAGTACCATCGCCATTGTTGCGCAACAAGGAATTGGGATGATTACCGCCCTGTAGCCACCCACCACGCAATATCAGGATGTCACGGTCGCCATCGTTGTCGTAGTCCGCATGGATGGTATTCAATCCACTCACAATTCCGGTCAGATTGGCCGCTTTGGTGCGATCAGCAAACGTACCATCCCCATTGTTGTGCAAAAACTTGGCCTGGTCTTTCAACCCATAAGAGGTAACAAACAAATCAATATTCCCATCGCCATCAAAATCATCCGCACATACCCCCCCTGAAATACCCCGCACGTCAACGCCTGACGTGATGGCCACATTTTGGAAGCGAATATCACCTCGGCTCTTGAACATTTCAGGAGACATCCGGAGGGCAGTGGGCACCTCGGCAGGCCATTTCCCTATGGCCATATAGGCAAGGTTGAGCAACCACCGACTTTGCACATCGTCGGGGTATTTTGCCAAAATGCGTTTGTACACTTTGATGGCACTCTCCGGCCCTGATTTCATCGAATAAATACCCCCGCCTTCCAACGGCAAAATACAAGAGGCCGCGTTGTGTGCATTGATGCAATTCTGCTGCTCACCCAGTCGTAGATACGACAAGGCAAGTAATTCATATATTAATTTTGTTTCATTTGTAAGGGTATCTCTTGCTTGCTGGATCACATCGAGCAGTTCCATTGTCGCTGATTCGTTTTGTCCGGCGTTGAGCAATTGGTCGGCATAACGGAATTGCAAAGAAATTCTGGCACTAAAATCAGATGTTTGGTCCAATTTATCCTTAAACATCGCTGCTTTTCGACCATTCAGGTTGTAGCAATCGAGTGGACTCGCTTTTTTAAAAATACTGTCCAATATGGCGATCATTCGGACGTGCCCAGGCGGATTATTCCGGTCAACGATCTCTTGGGGAGGCGTATTTTTACAGGTAGAAAAGAGTACTAGGGCCAACAGGGAAAGGCCCTTGAGGAAGGGGAGGCGGTTCAACATGGTGATAATTTATAATTGATGCAAAGGACGCGCCTTAAAAAAATATATTTCCGGAAACCCTTACAATTGTCTTTTTAATACAATTTTATTGGGCACCTGGTTGATCGGCACGTTGTATGTACCAAAAAAGTTTGTTTTTCGACATACTTAGACCTTTTTTGGGCAACTCACCGAAAACCCGCTTCGTGTGGCAAATAGGACCACTTTTTTGTCTCAGACGCGACCAGGCTAACCAGTTACGAAAAAAATTCATATCCTTGTCTTTTAAACGAAATCCACCTGTTATGAGCAACACTACATCTACCCGCAACCAGTATCTGGTACCATTTGCCCTTGTGTGCAGTCTATTTTTTCTTTGGGGCATCGCCAACAGTTTGAATGGCTCCTTGATTCGTCATTTTCAGTTTGCCTTGGATTTAAAAAGGTGGCAAGCGGGCATTGTGGACTCAGCTTTTTACGCCGGGTATTTCGTCATGGCCATTCCCGCAGGCATTTTCATGCGAAAATGGGGGTATAAAAAGGGGATTTTAGCTGGATTGCTGCTCTATGCCGTTGGAGCGCTTCTGTTTTATCCGGCTGCGGATATTCGGGTGTACAGTTTTTTTCTGTTCGCTTTGTTCACCATAGCCAGTGGCTTGGCCTTTTTAGAAACGGCCGCCAACCTGTATGTGACGGTATTGGGTGACAAAAAAGACGCAGCGTGGCGTATCAATTTTGCTCAGTCCTTCAATGGCATCAGTATTATTTTAGGGCCAGTAATTGGCAGCCTATTTATTTTTTCAAAAAAAGATTATACCCCTGAAGTCCTGTCTGGCATGACTGCCGAGGAAATTCAATCAGCTCGTATTGAAGAAGCGCTGTCAGTACAAGCCCCATACCTTGCCGTGGCTGCGTTGGTGCTGGCCGTAGCGGTCCTTTTCGCCCTGACAAAAATGCCGGAAGTGGGGCGTGAGGAAGAAAAAGAATCGGGCGACGTTGGTATTTTCGGTCTGCTGGGTAAGTACAGGCATTTGTCGCTGGGCGTGCTGGCGCAGTTCGCCAACGTCGGTGCGCAAGCCACCCTTTGGGGATATTTCGTTGATTTCAAAATTGATTTTGCCAAAGAGGAGCACCTGGGCATTGTACAAACCATCTACCGGTATGCACAAGACATGACACCGGAGCAAATTGCAGGTTTTCACGCTTCTTTTGCGTTGGTGCTCTTTATGTTGGGACGCTTTTTGGGTACTTACCTGATGAGCAAGATGGAGGCGCGCAAGGTACTGTCTTACTACACGATGGCGGCAGTCGGGCTGGTTGCGCTTGCTTTCATGACGGGCGGACTAATTGGAATAGTTTGTATTATGCTCACCTACTTTTGTCAGAGCATCATGTTTCCTACCATTTTTGCCTTGGCCACCAAGGGACTCCCCCCTGCTGAGAGCAAGCTTGCTTCCTCATTGGTCATTATGGCCATTGTGGGTGGTGCAGTGCTACCGCCCATTGCAGGTCTATTATCACAGTCTGGCGGCATGAAAATGGCCTTGTTTATACCATTTATATGCTTTTCTTACGTACTTTGGTATGTATTCAAGGGTGCGGAGCAGCAAATGGTGGCCGGTTCTGCGAGCAGTAAATAACTCCAAAATTCAACGTCTGATTTTTTCTTTACCAACGCTGTTCACGGTTTTAAATACACTTGACCTTCCACACGCATTTAGAAAAAAACCGTTCAGAAAAATACTGCTTCGCAAGTGTTTTTCTGAACGGTTTTTTTGTTGTAACTTTAAGTCCATCTCTCACCGGCTTCACAACTGATTCTTCACGACCAGCACCTCCAGCGCTTGAAATGCGGTATCATCGTCCACTTTAAACTTTGATTTCAGGTACCGAAACACCTTGTCTTCCCTCGGCGTCACCACCCCATCGGCCAACATCACATCGAGGCAGTGATAAAATAGCGGAAGACGGGTTTGCCCCCTGATAGCGCCTATGGCCGCATCAATCAGCGATGCCGAACTGCCGGCTTGTTCAAAATAACGACCAGCGCTTTCAACAAGCGACACCGAATCATACCCAATAAAAATATTGCGACTTTTTATCGTTGTCAAAAAGGCAGCGTTCCCGCCCGGCCCATTGATTTCATCAGCTTTTCGGCAAGCCAGCAGTACGGCGGCACACGCTTCCGCTTCATCGGTGATGTGAAAGGATGGTGCTGTTGCGTCAGAAGATGTGCGAAAAAAATCATCCGTGTTTCCCATGCTTAGACTGTGCTTTTGATGATTTGATTGATGTTACTGATTGATTGCAAATATTTGATTTCAGACCACGGTTGCAAACACGCTTCGTTTAAAACCACCTTTTGTAGCCTATACCAAGCTTGTTGAATGAGTCAGTTTCGCTCAGCTCGTCAAACGGCATCACAAATATAGGGACTCAGATTTTCGGAACTCGTCTTTTCGATTTTTTGGAGGGGATTTGACTGGTTTTTTTGAGGCGGGGGGATTGGTTTTACACAGGCATAACTGACCAGCAATACCACGCGTTCCGCCGTTGGTGTTGAGGAGGACAACAAATGTGGCATAAACCTTCCGATTCAAGCATACCATCAAAAAAAAAGTCCCGGCACAGCATACATGCTGGCCGAGACATTACGTGTTAAAAAGGGAGATTAGCGAGTGCCTAGTGCCGTGTCCAGTCAAATTGCTTTAAGCAACTAACTTTTGGAAGGACAAATGTCTTCTGCCAGCATTAATTACTCTAATAAAAGCTGTCCCAATTTCAGCACTCTGTCTCAATTTGAGCAATTTCTTCTCCTTCGCTGAAAAAACGCGTTGTTTTCAGTGAAAAATCAGCGCAAAAAAACCGCAATACCAAAACACCAAAAAAACGGTGTTATCCTGAACCCTTTTGTTCGTGGCATTTTATATTTCTTCTATTTCTTCTGTCGGTAGTCCGGTTATTTCTGATATAATATTTATATCCATTCCTCTCTCTTTCATCGTCTTTGCTATTTCTCGCTCCCTCTCCTTCTTTACTTTGGCGAGCCTTAGCCTATCCTCGGTTTCTCTCAACCCGGCGTAATCGTAAGCATCAATTTCTTCCTGTGACCATGTTTGAATATTTGCTTGTTCAAATGCACTCCTCAATCCGGCATCATCAATTTCCTCCGGTATAACTTCGAGGTTTTCTGCTTCCTTGATGAAATACACCCACTTCTCGACGAGGGTTTTCAAGTCTTTCCTTTCCAACTTGAATTTTGGAAGTTCGATAAAATTGAACTCCATATCTTCCATAATTCTTTCGCCCGTTTCGACATCAAGTATTCGGTGGCGGCTGACATACTTTGGGTTTTTGGATACTTCAAAGTCCAAAATGCCGACGAAAATGGTCGGGTTTAGTTTGTCGTAAAATTCGCCCCTGTCAATCTGGCTGACATATCCTTGCGAAGTA